>JAPUFZ010000353.1 GCA_027293245.1 Gammaproteobacteria bacterium | reverse complement strand
TACCATGGGCCATCTTAAATCGATCGCTATCAAATCGACGGCAAAAGCCGACATGCAAATCCTGGAGAGCGCTGAAATTACTGTCTCCAAGGGCATTACCGGCGACTTCAGGGGCTCACAAACCGATCGCCAGGTGACCATTATCAGTGAATCGGCATGGCGGAAAGCCTGCGACTCTATCAACGCCGATCTGGCCTGGACCACGAGACGCGCTAATTTGTTCGTTGATGGCGTTGAATTTAGTGCAGCCGACATCGGCAAAGGCGTTCGCATCGGTGATGTCGAATTAAAGATCACGCAAGAAACCAGTCCCTGCTCGCTGATGGATAAACTACACCAGGGCCTGACCACTGCACTCACTCCGGACTGGCGCGGTGGTGTCTGTTGTAAGGTGATAAGCGCCGGCACGATTCGCATAGGTGACCCGGTCGAAATTGATTGAATCAATTCGGAACCAAAAGCTTGCGCCGCTCCTCTCGAATACCCGCAATACAGTAGGCACTGACGCATACCAGTACAATGCCGCTGCCGGCAAGAGTCAACAAACTCGGTTGCTCACCCACGCCTATCCATACCCAGATGGGTCCGAGTATCGATTCGGTGAGCGCAAACAGGGCAACTTCAGAAGCCATGATGTAACGCGTGGCAATGGTGAAGCAGTAAAAACCGATACCAAACTGGACCGTGCCCATTAGCAGGGCAATGACCAGATCATGATTCGATATGGTCAGGTTTTCGGCAAATAGCCCGCCAACAGCCGCCATCACCAGGCCGCCCAGGCAGGTCGCCGGCAACATATCGATCCGTTGACGGCTGCGCAGCACCAGCAGGAATATGACGAAGGATACGACCACTACCAGGGCAGCGACATTACCCAGCCAACGTCCTTCGATCAGGCCATCGGCGAACATCAGGCCGATACCGATTAGCGATACCAACATCGCACCAATACCAAATTTCGAGGTTCTTTCGCCGAGAACCAGCCAGGCGGTAAATGCTGTCGCCAATGGCGCGGCACCGATAATAAACACCGCGTTGGCTACCGTGGTGAGTAATATCGCAAACACATAGCAAACCGATCCGAGCCCCAGCGCCAACGCGGCCCACAGGCCGGGTTGGCCGATGGCCTTAAACGCCCCGACAATGCCTTTGCGATACTTGAACCATAACACCAGACACAGCATCGACGAAAACGCGAGCCCGCGATAAAACAGGATTTGCCATCCACTGGCCGATTCGATGTTGCGCAGCAAGATTCCCGACAAACTGAGGAATACGCCGCCAACGATAACCAGCGTTACGCCGAAACCGTACCTGCGTTCCATCGATTAATCAGGTGATATCGATAACTGCGGAATCTTGACAATGGCCCGACCACGAATCTTGCCGGCTAGAATATCCTCAGCGGCCTGGGGCAAATCGGCGAAGTCCAGATCAAAGGACAACTGTTCCAGCAGTTCAAGGTCCAGGTCCCGGGCCAGGCGCGCCCAGGCCTGTTCCCTTTTTTCCAGTGATGCCATCACCGAATCGATGCCGTAGAGCGTTACCCCGCGAAGAATGAAGGGCGCAACCGATGTCGGCAGTTCCATCGACTCGGCCAGGCCACAGGCGGCAACCGCACCCCCTTGCTTTATCTGGCTGAGGACATTGGCGAGCGTATTACCCCCGGCGACGTCGATCGCCCCGGCCCAGAGCTCTTTGTATAGCGGACGCGGTTTTCCGGAAAAATCGGCTCGATCGATGACATCTGCAGCACCGAGCCCCAGCAGGTAATCCTTTTCCTCCATACGCCCGGTCACCGCGACTACGCGGTAACCGAGTTTATTCAAAATAGCGACTGCGACGCTGCCAACGCCACCCGAGGCGCCGGTTACCAGGATATCACCACTGTCCGGTTTTATACCGTGCTGCTCCAGTGCCAACACGCAGAGCATGGCGGTGTAACCCGCAGTACCTATCGCCATGGCCTGGCGACTATCAATACCGTCCGGTAAGGAGACTAGCCATTCACCTTTTACCCGCGCTTTTTGTGCGTACCCACCCGAATGCACTTCACCGACACCGAATCCATTCAATATGACCTTGTCGCCAACTTTAAACCGACTGTTAAGCGAACTGGTTACCGTACCGGAAAAATCTATGCCTGGCGTGAGTGGGAAGCTTCGCACCACCGGCGCTTTGCCAGTCAGGGCGAGGCCATCCTTGTAGTTCAGAGTCGAGTACTCAACCTCAACCGTGACGTCGCCCTCCATCAAATCATCATCACCGAGTTGCTTCAACTCACAGCTCTGCCCTGCTTCGGTCTTGTTGATTTGATAGCCCTGATATTGGTTAGACATATTAGCCTTCCATTTAGAATTTCAAGAATGTTAGATTACCCGGGCCGCCAATTGGCACTAATGTAGCTTACTTGTTTCTCACCTATATTTCAGTAATATGCAAGCAACAAATCGACTGATAAGGTTACATGACTCCGGATACTGGGTGATTGAATAGCAATAGCGATTATCTTAAAGACATTCGAAAAGGATGATATGACAGTAACAAAAAAATTAGCGCCAGTTTTGGCTATATTCGCTTCCGTTGCAATTTTTGGTCCGGCAGTTTTTGCAGCCGAAGAAGAAGCACCAGTGCAGGTATTAATCACCAATGTCGATGTCTGGGACGGTACCAGCGATTCGTTGATGTTGAAGACCGACGTATTGATCGAAGGCAACAAGATCAAACAGGTGGCGAAGGGC
>JAPUFZ010000352.1 GCA_027293245.1 Gammaproteobacteria bacterium | reverse complement strand
CCTGCGCGATCGAATTCTGTACTCGGATTGTAAGATCGTGATCACTGCCGACCAATCGGTTCGAGGCGGTAGCAAGGTGCCACTCAAGGCCAATGCAGATGCGGCTGTGAGTGAATGCCCACACGTCAATACCATGCTAGTTATCAAACGCGGCGGCGAACCGGTCGAATGGCAGGAAGGCCGTGATGTCTGGTATCACGAGGCCATGGCGCAGGCTTCTGCGGACTGCGAACCCGAAGTCATGGGTGCTGAGGATCCGCTGTTTATCCTCTATACCTCGGGTTCTACCGGCAAACCCAAAGGCGTTCTGCATTCGACTGCGGGCTATTTGCTGCAGGCAGCGATGACGCACAAACTGGTGTTCGATTACAAGGATGGTGAAACCTACTGGTGCACTGCCGATGTCGGCTGGGTGACTGGACATACCTACATTGTTTATGGGCCCCTGGCTAATGGTGCGACTACATTAATGTTCGAGGGGATTCCTACCTACCCGGATACTTCCCGGTTCTGGCAGGTTTGCGACAAGCATAATGTGTCAATTTTCTACACCGCGCCTACCGCGATCCGGGCATTGATGGGTGCCGGTGATGAACTGGTGAAAAAGACTTCGCGTGCGTCATTGCGCCTGCTTGGCACGGTCGGTGAACCGATCAACCCGGAAGCCTGGTTGTGGTATTACAATGTCATCGGTAACGGCCGTTGCCCAATCGTCGATACCTGGTGGCAAACTGAAACGGGTGCGCATATGCTGACACCCTTGCCCGGTGCAACTGTAACCAAACCGGGATCGGCAACCTTTCCATTTTTTGGCGTACTGCCGGCAATACTGGATGACGAGGGCAATGAAATTGAGGGTAACCCGGCATCGGGTAACCTGGTAATAAAGAGACCCTGGCCGTCGATGATGCGTACTCTATATGGCGATCATCAGCGTTTTTACGAAACCTATTTTTCGATGTTCAAGGATTATTATTTTACCGGCGACGGCGCCCGCCGGGATGAGGATGGATATTACTGGATCACCGGCCGTGTCGATGACGTGCTCAATGTATCCGGTCATCGACTGGGTACCGCGGAAATTGAATCAGCGCTGGTGAAACACAACAAGGTTTCCGAGTCTGCAGTAGTCGGCTACCCACACGAAATTACCGGTCAGGGTATTTACGCCTATGTGACCCTGATGGTGGGAGAGCAGGGCAGCGATGATTTGAAGCAAGAGCTGGTGGGTCTGGTACGTAAGGAAATTGGTCCAATTGCGAAGGTTAATATCATTCAGTGGGCTCCCGGGCTACCGAAAACACGTTCGGGTAAAATCATGCGCCGAATATTGCGTAAAGTAGCCGCCAATGAGATCGATAACCTGGGCGACACTTCGACTCTGGCCGACCCGAGCGTAGTGGAAAACCTGATTGAAAACCGCGAGAATCGCTAACGAATAATCAGATTAATCCGATTGAGTTAGACCTGGCGGCACCCGCAGGGCATGTAGGATGGGAGCAACCCATCTCCAGGTTTGGTCACCGTTATTTGCTTGCCTGCTTATTATTGATGGGTTGCACCCATTCTACGCACTAGGCATTGTGAGGCCAGGCCATACCCTATAGACTTCAGTTATTCCACGTCCTTGTTAATTCGCCTGTGTCTTTTCCGCAAAACCTCAAAACAAACACTCGATATTCAAGCTTACCCGACAGCTTCTATCGTCGGGTTAAGCCGCAACCCCTGAACAATCCTTATTTGCTGAGCTTTAGTCCGCAGGTGGCCGAATTACTCGATATCGATCCAGAGTACATAGCAAGTTCTGAATGTACCGATATCTTCACCGGCAACCAGCTGGCCAATGGCAGTGACCCAATCGCGATGATTTATTCCGGGCATCAGTTTGGGCAATATGTGCCGCAATTGGGCGACGGCAGGGCCTTGATGCTCGGCGAAATCGAGGGCAGGGATGGGAATACCTGGGAAATTCAACTGAAAGGATCGGGGCTAACACCGTTTTCGCGTATGGGCGACGGCCGCGCCGTGATGCGTTCGACAATCCGAGAGTTTCTCTGCAGTGAAGCAATGGCAGGGCTGGGAATCCCGACGACCCGCGCATTGTGTCTTACCGCGAGTGAAGACGAGGTTTATCGCGAGAAAATTGAATCGGCCGCGGTGCTGACACGCGTCGCGCGCAGTCATGTTCGATTCGGAACCTTCGAAATTTTCTTTTATCGCCAACAATACGATGATTTGAAGATCCTGGCCGATTTTATCATCGAGCAGTTTTACCCGGCTAGTCGAGCAGCGGAAAATCCCTATCTCGATTTACTCGAACAGGTGATTGATCGAACCGCCAGCTTGATCGCACAGTGGCAACTGGTGGGTTTTACCCACGGCGTGATGAATTCCGACAATATGTCCATTCTGGGATTAACTTTCGATTATGGCCCCTATGGTTTTCTGGATACCTATACAGCGGGATTTGTCTGCAATCACTCCGACCATCAGGGACGCTATGCCTATGATCAACAGCCTCGAATCGGGTTGTTCAATTTAGGCTGCCTGGCCCAGGCCCTGTTGCCCTTGATCGACGATGCGGACGGCGATGCCGCTGCCGAGCAGGCGAAACAGGAACTCGGTGAATACCAGACTCTGTACACGCGATACTACGAAGACGGCATGCGTGACAAGCTGGGATTAATCGAGACCAGGGATGATGACGATGAGCTATTCAACGCGTTGTTTAATGTGATGGAAGGACAGGTGGATTTCACCAATTTTTTTCGCGCGCTAAGTGCATTTGACGAGACCGCAGAGAATCATTCGCTGCGCGATACCTTTATAAAGAGGATTCAGTTTGATCAATGGGCCGACCACTACAGCCAGCGACTACGTGCCGAGAACTCGGATAGAGTGACCAGGCAGGTCAACATGCGTGCAGTGAACCCGAAGTATGTGTTACGCAACTACATGGCACAGAGTGCAATTAGCATGGCCGAAAATAAGGATTTTAGTGAAGTCGATACGCTTCTTAAATTGTTGACCAATCCATTCGATGAACAACCGGAAATGGAGTCCTATGCGCAGCAACCGCCGGATTGGGCAAAAACCCTGGAGCTGAGCTGCTCC
>JAPUFZ010000351.1 GCA_027293245.1 Gammaproteobacteria bacterium | reverse complement strand
GACGCGATCATCCAGTCCGCGAAAAGTCAGAGTCTGTCGAAAAGACTTCTGATTAATATTATTAAATGTGCTGTTACCAGGCTGGCGTTCGAACAACAGGAATTCCCTGTTTCCATATTTAGTTGCCCGGTCAGCGAGTAGATCTGAAAGATTCATAGCAAATTCAACGATAACATATAGCGGGCGTTAATTTTACCTTGCCCCGGAGTAACACTTTGTTTGAAATTCAAATTTAAGACATCGCTTTGATTTACGATAGTGGACTTTTATTTAAGAGATCTTGATTACCTTCGTGATACATCATGAGCGGGTTGATGTACGCTCGATTTAGGCTGCCTTGCGCTGTGCAATGGTTGAATAAAAACAAAGTCAGAATCACTACGCGAACAGAGGAAAATTGGAGTATATTTCTCTATATACGGGCATTGCTGAATGAAATTGGGGCGACTGATATGGTAAAGCTACCACCACTACTTGGCCGAATCCTTTGCTGGCTTGGGTTTCACGATTATCGTGTCGTTAGCGTAACGCTTGGATTTGGTACCGGAGGTGTTGAAAGGGACGAATGCCGACGCTGCGGTACCACCGTAACCCGCAACGTATAATGGGAATCGACAGGGCCAGTCTCGATTGAATGCCGTGTAATATTATAAGGATTTAACCTGCAAACAATTCTCACCAAAGCGATTACCCTGGCAATTTTATGCCTGGCGACACCCATAGCCGTCGCACAGGACACGGAGAGCGAAGCAACCGAAGCTCTCTGGGAATGGCGATTGGCCGGGTTTGGCCACTATGGTGCAGCTTATCCGGCATCGGAAGATTACCAACTCAATATTATTCCGCTACCCTATCCAGTTTATCGCGGGAAATACCTGCGCCTGGGGGATGACAGGGAGAATCCGGTCACAGGCCGCCTGTTCCGTCGTGACCGGATCAAACTGGATTTTTCGTTTGGTATGGAATTCCCGGTCGACAGCGACGATATCGTAGCACGGACCGGTATGCCGGACCTGGACTTGTTACTCGAAGCGGGACCGGAACTGGAGATGGAATTTGCATCGCCGGCGGTCTTCGATGGTCGCTGGTTTCTTAGCCTGGATTTGCGCGCGGCGTTTTCTTTCGATGGCCTGGATGCAACCTACCAGGGCCTGGTCATGGGTCCCGAACTGATCTATCTAAAGAAGCTGGCCAAACCCAGGGACGAACTGAAAATCCGCCTGACCCCAACTTTTGCGAACAGCAAGTACATGGGCTATTTCTATAGGGTTGATCCTGCTTTCGCGACGCCGACGCGAGCGGCTTATGAAGCCAACGGCGGTTATCTTGGTACCGACCTGTCGATCAGCTGGTTGAAGTCGCTCAACGATTCGTTTGAGATGTTGCTCGGTACCCGCCTGTCGTCTCACCACGGTGCAGCAAACCGTAATAGCCCGCTATTTACCGCTGAGATGACTTATTCGGTTTATGCGGCAATCTCCTGGAAATTCTGGGAAAGCGAACGCCGTGCGTTGAATTTAGATTAACCTGAATTTTCTATTCTCCGCCGGGGTACATGTGAGGGGCGCTAGGAGACTGTCCGAGAACTTCTCGACGATGCGTTATTGGCCGAATTCGCACATTGTCCTGGTGCGCTGCGCCTAGCGGAGGATTCCAGCACACTAATCTTTTCTTTGCCCTTTCTTATATGAAATAGGTGTCGGATATCTGTTTACTACCCAATAGGTCGAAACTACAAATGTAAGCACCACGACAAGCTGTATCAGGTATGACGAACGCTCTTCTATCAAACCCGATGCCAGCGCGCTAAAGGCGATTAATAATGAAAACTCGCTGGCCTGCCCTAGCCTGGCTCCTAGTTCAGCAGAATTTTTCGAGGTTTCACCAATCGCCTTAAATCCCCAGTTAAACATCACCGGTTTTGCCACCATCAACAGTGCGGTTATAATCAGCCCGGGCACAATGAGTTGTTGAGAAACCAGCAAATCAAACTTCGCGCCAATCGAAAAGAAGAACAGGATCAGGAAGAAATCGCGCAACGGCTTAAGCTCTTCTGCAATAACCAGGGCATTGGGTACTGTTGCCATGCTTATGCCAGCAATGAAAGCACCCATCTCATAAGACAACCCCAGCATTTCTGCCGCACCGGCAACAAACAGTCCCCAGCCTAAAGCCATTATAAATGAGTGCTCCTTTATCACATCAAATTTCAAAAACAGATTTGTTATGACAAATCGCACGATAATGAATGACGTAACACTTAACATAACCAGTTTGAGCAATAGTAAAGCAACCGTTATTGTAATGCTGTCCATGCCGCCCTCGGTGACCAGCAGAATGAGCACGATTGCTATCACATCCTGTAATAACAGCACGCTGATCATCACCTCGCCAACATGATGATGATGCAATTGGGTTGTCGGTATTAACTTCAGGCTAACAATGGTGCTGGAGAACATTAACGCCGCGCCAATTATCAAACTGTCGATAAACGGATAACCTAAGACCAAAGCTACCGCCAGACTCAGTAGCATGAATATGAAACAGGTCGCCAGCGTTACGATTCCGATGCGTCCGAGTAAACCGACGAGTTTCGCCGGCTGGAAGTTAAGGCCTATCAGAAACAACAGCAGAATAATGCCGATACGTGAAAGCTGTTCAATTTGCTCGGCGTCGTTAATCAGCTCCAGCCCCTTCGGCCCGACGACGATGCCCAGTGCGATGTAGGCCAGGATAATCGGCTGCCTCAAATACAGGAACAGGGTAGCGAACAGGGCCGCGCCGGCAAAAATCACTACGAATTGAAGAATAATATGATCGAGCATTGCTTGCGATAATGTCTTTATAAATATCTTTCGGACAACAATTTAGCACCATCCAGCCATTGTGAGCAATTTTCAATATACTGTGACGGCTAAATAATCTCTGCCATTCAGTCCCATACTGATTTTCGTGACTCTTGACTTCCAATTTTCCCGGCCATTTGTCATCATCTCCGGATGAAAGGGCTTCTCGCATTCTCCATTACATTTATTATCCTGATTGGTACGCCAGCATTTGCTGACTATGCAGCGGGATTGAATGCGTATAACGGTGGAGACTATGCGGCTGCGTTGAAAGAATTTAAACCCCTTGCAAAACGGGGAGACGCCAGGAGCCAGAACGGCCTGGGCTGGATGTATTTGACTGGCAATGGCGTAACCAGGGACTACGCGGCCGCCATCAAGTTATTCAGGCGTTCCGCGGATCAGGGTAATGTACGGGCCCAGTACAATTTAGGAGTGATTTATAACCAGGGTAAAGGGGTTGCACAGGACTACAAGGCAGCCATCGAGTGGTACCAGCAAGCCGCAGATCAGGGAGATGCCAAAGCTCAGCTCAATCTGGGTCATATCTATCTGTTTGGACAGGGTGTTGCCCAGGACTACAAGGCAGCCTTTAAGTGGTACGAGCAAGCCGCTAATCAGGGCAATGCAAAGGCCCAGCTCAATCTGGGTCATATGCATTTCAATGGGTGGGGTGTTATTCAGGACTACAGGACTGCCATCAAGTGGTACCAGCTTGCTGCCGATCAGGGGGATGTCGCAACAATGAAACGTCTGGGTCATATGTACGCTTATGGGCAGGGTGTTGAACAGGACTACAAGGCTGCTATCAAGTGGTACCAGCTTGCTTTTAATCAGGCAGCTAACAATGTACTGATTTCCCTGGGTAATAAGTACTTCAATGGGCAGGGTGTTATCCAGGACTACAAAATTGCGCTCAAGTGGTATCAGCTCGCTGCCGATCAGGGGGATGTCGCGGCAATGAAACGCCTGGGTGAAATGTATTTCAATGGACGGGGTGTTATTCAGGACTACAGGACCGCGATTAAGTGGTACCAGCTTGCCGCTGATCAAGGGGATGTCGCAGCTCTGAATCACCTTGGTAATATTTATTTCAAAGGGCGGGGTGTTATTCAGAACTACAAGTCCGCACTCAAGTGGTACCAGCGAGTTGCTGACCAGGGAGATGCGGGCGCACAGTACAAGGTGGCTAACATGTACTTCAATGGGCAAGGTGTTGTACAGGACTATATTCGCGCCCATATGTGGTGGAATATCGCAGCTTCACAAGGACATAAGGTTGCGGCGAAGAGTCGCCGCAAAGTTGAAAAGAAAATGACTCCTACACTAGTGGGGAAAGCCCAGGACCTCGCCCGCGAATGCGTGGCAAAGAACTACAGAGGCTGCTGATACATCGCAGTGGCCATGAGCTCATCCGTCGAGCTGCGAGTTGATGCTAAATTATAAATCGGCGGCGAGTTTCATTCTGATTTCCACTGCCTCGCGGAATGCCGCCGCTCGTTCCGGTTCGGGAATCATATCGGCAATAGTATCAATCACCGCAAAAGTATCGGCGTTACTATCGAGAGACTCGTCAACAACTATCTCAGCAACCAGGCCAATATATTCAGACGCTATATCAACCAGCAATTCTTTGAGGGGTTCACGTGTTATGTCAGTCTGGTCGGATTTGGCAACTACACTTTGCTGCGGGGTTGAACTGGATTTTACACCCCTGTTATCGCCGGACTCCAGAATCTCAGTGAAGGTATCGATCGACATCAACTCCGGTAGATTTTCAACCGGTACAGAAGTAAAACTGAATTTCACAAAATCCGTTTCGTTCAACACCTGGAGGACTACAGCGATATCCCGGCTACGGCTATAACAGTGAATCAGCATTCCCCGGGAAAATTTGAGCAATACCGCTCGTTGGGTATCGGTTAAAATAGAAACAAGCCCGGTTCCATTTGAGTCTCCGATCTTCCGAATTACCGATATGAGCCTCTTTTTAGAAATAAACTGTGTTTTAGCCATCGGCTACAGCATGCTCCAGATCTAATACGATAAAATTTTAACCCAGGCCGATCATCCGTGACATTACTAGCCCGATCCTACCTTCGACTTTAATACCTTGTAACGTTTAACAATAATGGTAAGACTGGTTAGCAACCGCTGGAAGGCCACTGCCAGGTCCTCTATTTCGTCGTTGGAACTGATATTAATTTTGTGCGATGTACCTCCTTTACTCACTGCTTCGGCATGTTCTCGCAATTCGAGCAGGGGACTAATTATTCTGCTGGAGAGGATACCTGCCATTACTATCGCCAGAATAAACACCACGATAACTATCGTGCCCAGAACATAGACAATATTCTGTTTTGACGTTGCCAAACTACTCTGAATACTGGCCAGGCCACGGATGGGTGCCAGGGCAACCTCAGTAGATTGCTGCACGACGACCACCCAGTTGAATCCCTGAAATCGGTCTACGACCGACTTGTATAATTCGGCACCAGCAGAATGTGCGAAGCCCATCACCTTCTGCTCGCCAATGACATAACCACTGGGCTGACTTCCGAATGCAGTCTTGATCGCAGCGTCCGAACTTTTACGAAAATTAACTGATTCATTCATGATTCGATCTAGAGCGTGGCGGGTACTGGTTTCGGCCAATAGTTGACCATCCCCGTTGATGACGGTAACTGAACCGCCTTCGATTCCCTCGACTCCGGAATCAGCGACCTGCTGAATCAGGCTCACTCCGAGTACAGCCTTCATCACGCCCAAACTACGACCGGTGCGGGCATCGTCTATGCGCACGGAAATATCTACCGACCATATGCTCGCGGACTCATCGTATTCAACCTCACCCACCGATATGCCATTCTCCCAGGCGCTCTTCCACCAGTTTTCGTCGCGCTGAACAAAATCGGAAGTGGGGTTGGTAAGCGCTACGTTAAAACCGTTTCTATCAGTGAAAAATGCTTCACCAAAATGCTTGGAACGGCCAATCTGGGCTTTCAGGTAACTATTAGCTTTGGGTGAAACGTTCAAACTTTTCCTGGTTATAAACTTCGCTTCGACCGCATCGATGTCGAGCGTGGTTAATCCTTCCCTGTTATGCAGCGCCGCCGCCGCTTTAGCAGCCTCGACAACGATGGGTGCAGATACCCAGGTAACCACATCTGAAATACGCTCCAACATGAATGTATCGAGCTGTTCTGCCAGTCGGTTTGAAACAGTAATAAGATTGGCGCCGACGACACGGTCGAGTAAATCGGTTTGAGTTACATTCAGTTTACTACTAACCTCGGTTGTCAACTGATCCAGACTAAACCATCCAATGGAGCCGATCACTAGAATCGGCACGATGCCTATAAACAGAATACGATTAGTTATTTTTCCACGAAGACTTTGAAAATAGGATCTCTTTTTCATGGCCAGCTAAGCCCCCCAATTTATCGGAACATCCGTGCTACGAGTGCATGATTTATTTTTTATCACCCTGATCGGTATATCCTGCCTGTTATTATAGCCGAGTATTAGAAAATCTCCGACAATCAATATACTTATCGGCTTCTTTTAATTAATTTATTAAGTATAGGAATAGTGTCAATATCAAAAACAATCCGGGCCAGAGAGCAATTAATTTTAATGTCGGAGACAATTGCTCTCTGACCCAGTTTTTCAGTATTTAATATCGGTTACCAGGTAGCAACTGGTACCACCTGGTACCTGCACTGTCACCTCCTCGCCCGGCCCGCACTTCAACAAGGCTCGTGCGAGAGGGGAATCGATACTGATATAGTGGTCCGCATGATCAAATTCGTCGGAACCGACGATTCGATAAACATGAATCATTTCGTTCTCGTCTTCAAGACCAACAGTTGCACCGAAATAAATCCGATCCGAACTAACCGGCTTTTGTCTGACTACGGTCAATTCCGGTAAGCGTTTTTGCAGATAACGGATACGCCGGTCCAGTTCGCGTAATTCTTTCTTTCGATAAATATACTCGGCATTTTCCGAACGATCACCCTCGGCTGCGGCAGCCGAAAGGGCGCTGACTACCTCGCGCCGCCGCAGCCAGATTTTCTTTTGCTCCTGTTCGAGCGCGCGCATTCCTTCAGGAGTAATGTAAGGCGATTTTCTTTCTGCGGGCGGACGATAACGACTCATAAAGGCTACTTTAATGGAACAACTTAACTAATTACCAGCAATACCCACCTACCAGGTAATCAGTTCCATTGGTAAATGATCAATTCGATTCAAATAGACGACATGGTGCGCGCGCCTGGTAATATCGATTCGCGAGATAGATGTGTTGTGAAAGGCCCAGTTCGCAACCCATTCATTCTGGTAATTGTTATCGTGCCGCGGAACCGCCATGAGTTCGTTGATAAACTGATCGATAAAATCACCGTGGGCCACCATCGCCACGCAATCATCGCTGTCCCCGTGGCGTTGCCTGATACCTGTCACCACTGATTGCATGCGATCAAGAAAGTCCTCATGACTTTCCGCGGGGCGACTCCACCAGCCCTTGCTATTGAGTCCTTCGGGCAGGTTAAGCCTGGGAAAGCGTTGTTCGAAATAGCTACGATCAGGGCCGGGCAAGCCTCTCATTTCACCACTTTCATCAAAATCGAAGATGCCGTGTCGCTCAAAAATGTCTGGCAATGCATGCAAATCAAGCCCACAGGCTTTGGCAATATATTCAGCAGTCAGCACCGAACGGGTCATTAGGCTGCAATAAAGGTGTGTCAATCCATAACTGGTTTCACGCCGGGGGCTAAAAGGATGCTGACGTGGTTCACCCTGCGGATGAATCAGTTGCCGGGCAAGTATTTCAGCCTGTTGATGACCGGTATCGGTAATTTCCGGATCAGGGCTGCGTCCATCAACCCGATCACTACCTTTCCAGATTACATTGTTGGCTGATTGCGCGTGTCGTACCAAATATAGTTTCATTGTAATTATATCTTATCGAGTCTTCGATTAATTAAGCCGATACCTCACCGATCATAGCTTCCATCTTTTCCGCCGCCACGTCACTGCCATCATTGCGTTGCCATTCAATGTATTTCGAACAAAATGCCGCTACTTCCGTTTTACCGGCCAGGGCATTTAAATCATCTGCCGAACGTACACCGAAACCGACGGCGAGGGGTAAATCAGTATATTGTCGAATTCTATCGAGGTAGCTCTGGAAGTCCTCACCCCATTGCGTTTGATGGCCGGTAACACCCATGCGTGATACCACGTAAATCATACCTCGGGAGGCTTTTGCTATTCTCTCGATCCTCTCCAACGGGGTATTCGGTGTCACCATCAATATCGGTGATAAACCCAGTTCATCAAAGGTCGGTAACCAGGGCTCGATCTCCTCGACAGGCCAGTCGGGAATAATCAATCCCTCTATACCGACCGATGCCGCTTTCTCGAATAACGCCTGTAGACCATAACGATATAACGGATTCAGATAACTCATTAAGATGAAAGTAGCCTCGGGGTGTTTAGCACACACCTTTTCAGCCAGAGCCAGCGTCGCCCGAACCGAACCACCGTGTTTGAGCGCGTCGTGACAGGCATTTACCAGGGTATGGCCATCCGCGACTGGATCACTAAAAGGAACTTGCAACTCAATCAGTTTGACTCCTGATTTAACCAGGCCGGCAATCGCTTTTTCATTTTCGTCTAAATTGGGGAAACCAACCACGGCATGGGACATGACCTGTAAGGCCTCATATTGTTTTGGAAACATAATTACTGCCCTCCTGTTTCGGCCAATAATTCCTTTGATCGAAGCGCCTCACGCTGCAGGAATCCGGTCCATTCGGCCTGCGGAAACGCGCGCGCAATATTGAATATATCCTTATCACCGCGCCCACTCAGGTTGATCACCAGGTTCTGATCCGGCTGCATCGCCTTTGCACGTTTGAAGCCACCGGCCAGTCCATGGGCCGATTCGAGCGCCGGGATTATACCTTCGACTTTCATCAGCAGGCTAAAGGCTTCGAGTACTTCCGCATCCGATGCGGAATCTGGAATAACGCGCCCGGTTTGAGTCAAATACGCGAGAATCGGTGAAACACCCACATAGTCCAGACCGGCAGCAATACTGTGAGTATCGCCGAGCTGGCCATCGTCGTTTTGCAGGAACAGTGTCTTATAACCCTGCGCAATTCCGGTTTCACCAGTGCCTTTTAACAAACGCACAGAATGCTGGCCTTCATCAAGGCTACGCCCACCGGCTTCTACGCCAACCAGTTCAACTTCGGGGTCATCGAGAAAAGCGCCGAAGGCACCTATCGCGTTGGAACCGCCGCCGACACAGGCGACTATTGCGTGCGGCAGACGATCCATTTGTTGCAGCGCCTGTTGCCTGATTTCTTCACCGATGACACTTTGGAAATAAGCCACCATCTCAGGAAATGGTGCCGGACCGCAGACCGTTCCAAGCACATAATGCGTGGTTTCAACCGATGCCGCCCAGTCGCGTAGCGCTTCATCGAGCGCATCTTTCAAGGTTCTGGAACCGGTGGTAACGGCCACCACATCGGCACCGAGTTGCCGCATCCAGAATACATTCGAATACTGCCGTTCGATGTCTTCGTCACCCATGTAAATTGTCGCTTCCAGACCCAGCCGTGCCGCCATGATGGCTGTCGCCAGGCCATGCTGTCCGGCACCCGTTTCAGCGATGACACGTTTCTTGCCCATGCGCTGCACCAATAAGCCCTGGCCTAACACGTTATTGATCTTGTGCGCACCCGAGTGGTTTAAATCTTCCCTTTTTAACCATATTTGGGCGCCGCCTAGCTGCCTGGACAGCCGACGCAAAGGTGTGAGTGGTGTCGGCCGACCGCTGTATTCCTGTGTCAGGGTCAGGTATTCCTGCCAGAAGGAGGGTTCATCACGTAACTGGAAGAATAGATCTTCTAGTTGCGTTAAGGCTGGTAACAGGATTTCGGGTACAAACCGTCCTCCGAATTCACCAAAATAACCATTGTCACTGCGAATCATCGTAAACTCCTTACCCAGGGTTAATTCAACGATGAAACCCCGATCATTCCAGAGATTCCATCTTACCTATAGTGAAAGACCACTAGTATAAATTCTGTATAAAAGAATGACATATACTAAACGGTTTAGTATAGTTTGCATAGTTTCAAATGATAATCAAGCTCCCTATGGCACAAAGATCAAAAAAAGATCACATCGTAGCATGCGCCCTGCCCTTATTTTTGGCGAATGGATATAAAGGCACATCGATTGACCTGGTTGTGAAGGAAAGTGCTGTATCCAAACCGACCGTTTACAATCACTTTCCTGACAAGGAGGCATTGATACTGGCCGTGATGAAACAATGGGCTGCAACCCACAAGCCAAAAATTCCGGCGGCTAAAGATTTGCCCGGCCTGGATCTATTAATCGACGGGCAATGGCTTACGCGGGAGACCGTGGGGCTCTACGCACTGGTAATCGGCGAGGGCAGACGCTTTCCGCAAGCCAGGAAAGTTTTCTGGGAACAATTTGACCAACGTTGGCGCCAGCTGTTTATAATGACTTTTATGCGGGCAGATCCGCAGGTAGAAATGTATATTGACCAGCAACTAATGAATCGATTAAAGCAGTTGTAGCCGGGTTTTCAAAGACAGGCAGATTTTCGCTGAATGTTGCGAAACTGGCCCGGATAATATAACTTTCACAAGCAACAGATTCGGCTCACCTAGGAGCCCATCTATCAACGAGGAAATAAATGCCTGACCGGCAATCCAGAGTAACATCCAGTCATTGGGGCGCATTTCGTGTCCTCACCGAGAACGGGCGTATTACCTCTGTGGAGCCCTTCGAAGCCGACAACGACCCATCCGGCATTCCGAATTCCCTGCCCGCGGCGGTGCATCACGCGACTCGCGTTGCACGGCCCTCCATCAGGCGTGGCTGGCTCGAGGGCAAGAATCGAGCGCGCGAACTTCGTGGAAATGATGAATTCATCGAGTTACCCTGGGACGAAGCGCTCGACATTACAGCAACAGAACTCGTTCGCGTCCGCAACGAACATGGCAACCAGGCAATCTTCGGCGGCTCATATGGCTGGGCCAGTGCGGGTCGATTCCACCACGCGCTGGGTCAGGTGCACCGGTTTTTAAATTGCATCGGCGGTTACGTGTCATCGCTCGCCAGTTACAGCACCGCGGGCGCGCAGGCAATCATGCCGCATGTGCTGGGCATGCATTTTCTA
This sequence comes from Gammaproteobacteria bacterium, assembly GCA_027293245.1. GTDB lineage: Bacteria > Pseudomonadota > Gammaproteobacteria. The sequence goes on along the minus strand of JAPUFZ010000351.1, from coordinate 6,613 downwards.
AAGCTTGGCTGGGGAGCGCAGAACGCCTGGCCGATGATTGCCGAGAATACCGAAACCCTGGTGATGTTTGGGGGTATTAATCCAAAAAACTCACAAGTCAGCATGGGTGGCGTGACGCGGCATGAAACCAGCGGTTGGCTGCGGAAATTTGCTGACCAGGGCATGCGCCTGGTCAATGTCAGCCCGCAAAAAACTGACGCCTATGAGGGTTCGCAATGGCTGCCCATTGTGCCGGGCACCGACACTGCGATGATGCTGGGCCTTGCATATACGCTTGAAACCGAAGGCCTGGTTGATCGCGACTTTCTCGAGCGCTGTACCACTGGCTACGAACGTTTTAAAGCTTATTTACTGGGTGAAACCGATGGCCAGGCAAAAACCGTCGACTGGGCGGCAGAAATCTGTGAAATTGACGCAAAAACCATTCGTGAAATTGCTTTAACTATGGCCAGGACACGGACTTTAATTACGGTTGCCTGGTCCTTGCAACGCGCACAACATGGTGAACAACCCTACTGGATGGCGACAACACTGGCGGCGATGCTGGGACAAATCGGTTTAGCCGGTGGTGGCGTTGGTTATGGCTATGGTGCTATTGGCGGTATCGGTGTGGCCGTGCGACGCTTAGGCGGCATGACCCTGCCGCAGGGTACCAACCCGATCTCTGATTTCATACCGGTTGCGCGTATTGCCGATATGTTGTTAAACCCGGGCGCAGACTATGAATTTAACGGCCAGCATCGTCAGTATGCCGATATTCGACTGGTCTACTGGTGTGGCGGCAACCCCTTCCACCATCATCAGGATATCAATCGATTTAACCGGGCCTGGCGGCAACCCGAGACCATTATCGTACACGAACCCTGGTGGACTGCGACCGCAAAACGCGCCGACATCGTGCTTCCAGCTACCACTCCCTATGAACGCGAGGACATTGGCCTAGCCCAGGGTGATTCATTTCTTTTCCATATGGACAGGTTAATCCCACCGGTCGGCGAGGCGCGAAATGATTACGACATATTTGCCGGTCTGGCGCAACGAATGGATGTCGGCGAAGCCTTTACCGAGGGACGAGATAGCAGCCAATGGCTGCATCATCTTTACGATCAATTCAGGCAGAAAGCCATTGCCGATGGAATCGAGGTACCGGAATTCGAACAACTCTGCGCTCAAAACTGGGTTGAATTACCCATTGCCGGTAGCCAATACACCGAGGTTCCTTTCGCTGCGTTCAGGGAAAATCCTGACGCCGACCCACTCGGCACGCCTTCGGGTCTTATAGAAATTTTCTCAGAAACAATCGACAGCTTCGGCTACGATGATTGTCCCGGTCACCCAACCTGGTTAGTGCCGGAAGAATGGCTTGGTGCGGACCTGGCCGAGCAATTTCCGCTGCACCTGGTGTCACCGCAGCCCGGTGATAAATTGCATAGCCAAATGGAATGCGCTATTTCAGATATACCCGGTGCTCGTCCCACTGCCATCGAGATCAATATTAAGGACGCCCGTGAGCGAGGGATTAACGATGGTGATCTGGTGCGAGTGTTTAATGACCGGGGTGCCTGCCAGGCTCGAGCACACGTCAGCGCGCATATTCGACCGTCTGTGGTCGCTTTACCAACCGGTGCCTGGTACGACCCGGCAAACGATGGAACCGACACCCAGGGCAATCCCAACCTGCTCACCCGCGACCGGGGTACCTCTCGACTCGGCCAGGGGTGCAGCGCGCATACCGCGCTGGTTGAGATAGCGCTGTGGTCGAGTAAAGACTAACAATTCCTTCTCCCCTCGGAGGGAGGAAGGTAGAGTACAAAACAGAGTAATTAAGTCCAATGTCAAAACAAAATCGTATCCGGCCGTTATTTCAACTCGATGGCAAGGTGGCACTGGTCACCGGCGCAAGTAAAGGCATCGGTGAAGCGATGGCGCGTGGCCTTGCTGAATTTGGTGCCAGGGTCGTCGTCAGTAGCCGTAAACAGGAAGCAGTTGATGCCGTCGCCAGGGCGTTTAAAAGCGATGGCCTGGAAGCGACTGCTATTGCGGCGAACATGGGCAATATTGAAGACATTCATGCGCTGGTCGAGCAAACACAAAATGCTTACGGTGGCATAGACATCATCATTAACAACGCCGCCGTCAACCCGGTGTTTGGACCGATACAAAATACCGACGAAAGCGCCTTCGATAAGATCATCGATGTTAACCTCAAGGGCCCATTCGAACTCTGCAAAAAAGCCTGTCCGATACTCAAGCAACGCGGTGGTGGATCAATTATTCATATCAGTTCCATTGGTGGCTTGAAGCCCGAATCCGGTATCGGCATTTACAGTGTCAGCAAGGCGGCATTAATTAACCTGACCCAGGCCATGGCGCAGGACTGGGGTGCCGACAATATTCGCGTCAATGCTATTTGTCCCGGGTTGATTAAAACCAAATTCAGTGAAGCACTCTGGGGCAATGAAAAAATTCTGGAACGATTTATTAAACACATCCCCCTCAATCGCGCAGGGAGTCCCGATGATGTCGCCGGACTAGCAGTATTTCTGGCTTCGGACGCAGCCGCCTATTGCACCGGTGGTGTGTATCTGGTCGATGGCGGCTATGCCGCGTAATCACTCCTTCGATACGAATTGCAGGGACTGATACGCAACCCGCCTCGCCTGTCTACGCTTGATCGGCGATTCAAATAAACGGGTGATTGCCGCGACCAGTATTTCTGCATCGGCAGCCTTGAGCCTGGAAATTTCTTCGCGAACCGCCAGGGCCGTTTTTAACAGGTGAACCGATACGATATGTTCACCCTGGCCATGATCCAGTACCCGTTCCAGTAAATTTCTCATCTGGGCCTCGGGATCATTCGATTTCCAGCTATCCAGATCTATCTCGGTAGTGGTATACCCGGCGTTACGACCATTGAAGCAAGCCATCTGCAACAACCCCTGTGGCCACAGCTCGGGGAATTGTGCGCATTGCTGCCGTACGGCATTGGCGAAGGTGATACCATGGGTAAAGTCGAGCCAACCGACATTGCCCGAGATCGTAACATGTATTTTTTCCTGCTGCTCAATGTCGAAACTTAACAGATTGACTGCATTCGCGAGCAACAAGGCCTGGTAAATTTGCTCGGCCGGGCGCCCACTACAGTCAAGCGCCACCTGCATCGATTTATCGATACTCTTGTGCCTCCAGAGGCTGGCTTCAGGGTTTTGGTCTTGATGCTGACCCCATTTTTGAAGATACTCACTATAGGCCCGAAACTCGGGGATTTTGTCCTCGCGGCGTGAATAAACAAGGCCACGTACCAGGGAAAGCAATAGTGGCTCCATCACCTGCCGACCCAGACCTTCGATCAAACTCTTCGCCTTGGTCACATAGATCAACGCGTGCCCAAAGTCGTTGTAATGCGCTAATGCGGCAGATGTGAGGGCGGGTTCAAAATCAGCAAACTGCAAACCATCTCGGATTCCGCCCCGGATAGCAGCAATAACTGCTGCTTCATTCTCGGCCTCGATATGTTTCAGAAAAACTGCCTCATCGAATACTGTCACCGCGGCACTGAAGCCATAGTCCTTTTCTCTCAATACGTCAAATGCGACATGGGCGACACTTTCTACCAGGCAAACCAGCTGTAGCTCATCATCATCCTGATGTTCGTGGTAAAGCCTCAGCCAGTCGGCCATACCCGCGTAGGCATGGGTCCAGCCAAATTCCAGTTTCTGCCAGGACCATTCAATCGACAGGCGCAACACATCGAAGGGGTCGGCACCCAGACGGATCAGGCGGGCTATTTCCCGGGCGATCCGATCATAACTGTAATCATCGAAGGCATCTCGAAGGCTACGGGTAACGCTTTTATATCTTTCTGCATAGGGTAATTCGGTGATATCGACCCAGATATCCTCACCACGTATTTCAACCGGGTAAGTGCGCAAGCGGTCTCCGCCGTAGAGGTTGTCACCGGTAATCAGGTTAAATTTCCAGTTATGCCAATTGCAGGTCAGTATACAACCCTGCGACAGGCTGCCTTCTGATAATGGATAGCCTTCGTGGGGGCATCGATTGTCACAGGCCATGATGGCATCTGCGGTATTAAAAAATGCAATCTGTTTACCAGAGATTCGTACCATCTTAACCGAATGCCGCTCGAGTTCAGACTGCGGCATCGCCAAATGCCAGTTCTTATCGCGCATCGCAGTCTGGTTTAATGCTTCGGCCATAACACACTCCCAAATATGGTTTGACAGCAGTATACTCGGATTACCGGGACAGTTTAGCCAATTAACAAACAGGAAAATTGTCCCTGCATTTACAAGATTAACAGGAGTAAATTATGGCCGGTGGCTGGTCCCGAGACGGGGCCGTACAAGACCAGATAGACGCCAGCGTCGAAGACGCTGTTGAACAGGTGCGTAATCGATTACCCCAGGGTAAAGGCTTGCCTCACTGCGAAGAATGTGATGCCGAAATTCCGCAGGCCCGCCGCCAGGCAGTTCCCGGTGTACGCCTGTGTGTGTGTTGTCAATCGGAGCTGGACCAACAACAGGAAACCCTGAACAGCTATAACCGTCGTGGTAGCAAGGATAGTCAATTAAGGTAAACTGGAATACTCAATAGCCCAGTCTAAAACAGGGAAATTACAGCAACTAATTTATCGAATTAAACAGCGTTTTTCGTCATTTCCTGTTTCAGTAATTCGATACGGGGTCCGGCATCGCGAGAGTTTGGCTTAATTTCAAGCAGGCGTTCAAAGGCAGTAATAGCGCCAGAAAAATTTCGTTGCGATCCGAGAATCATTCCCAGACCCCAGATTGCGCCAAAATGCCTGGATTCCAGCACCAGCGTTCTGTGTATGTCTTCAAGCGAGCCATCGTAGTTTCTACGGTAGTAGCGTATTGTGGCTCGACGGTTCCAGCCCTCGGAAAAGGCTGGCGCCCTTTCAATGACTTCTGAGTAAAGTTCTTCAGCCCGTCCCAGGTCGCCGGCCTGCACTGCTGCGCGGGCCTCCTGCATTAGCGTATCTATACCTTGCTGACCACTTTCATACCATATCTCCCATATGGCTGTTTCTGTTTCCTGTAGTTCAACAGGATTATCGCTGCCTTGTAATAGTTCGAACAGTGCATCCAGGCGTGCGTCTGTTTGATCGGAATAACTGATAGCTGGGAAAAACAGTGCGATGGCAACCGCCACCTGGGTGGCGAGTTTTACTGATTTAAATTTCACATCCACCTCCGAAGGGTTATGCGGAGAGAGCTGAGGTTCATTCTACCAGTGTTTTACTTCAGGTTCTAATCGACTACAAAGGCCAATGCCGGCAATGACGATGCCCGGCCCTCATATCGCCTGAAGACGACGTTCTGGATGATATCAGATTCAGTAAAAGGTCCGAATTATCTATCTTGTGCTATATGTCTAGTGTTAGAAGCCGATGAAAAACTCTTTATCGACTAAAAGCCTAATTTAACAGGGGAATTCCAATGAACGATGCGAACCCATACACAGCACCTGATGCCTCTCTTGATAATGAGCAAAACGATCTTTATCAACCGAAAATAATTTCATTTAGCGGGCGTATCGGGCGTCTGAGATACCTGGCCTATGGCGTAGGCAACTATTTGCTCTTTATGGCAGTGATGATAGCAGTAGCTGGAATTTCGATGGTCGCCGGAGGTGATTCTACCATGTCAGTCGTATTCGTCGGCGCTATGGGCATTTTATATATCGCCATGATAGTACTGTCTGTCATGTTCGCAAAACGTCGTCTCAATGATTTGAATCGAAGCGGCTGGTGGTTTTTACTATTCATTGTGCCACTGGTCAATTTCGTGATGGCGATTTATGTTATATTTTTCCCCGGAACAGAGGGTTCAAATAACTTTGGTCCCGCCCCTGTTAATAACTCGACAGGCGTAAAAATTCTTGCCTGGATGGTGCCGGTAATATTTGTCGGTTTTGGTATAATGGCTGCAATTGCTATTCCCGCTTACCAGGATTATGTAATGCGCGCTGCCGGCTCATAAGTTAGAGTTAGTAAAGGAGTTATGAATGGAGAACGTCTACGCCGCTCCCGAATCCGATCTCAGGGAGCAAAATTCAGCGCACCGCACCGGTGGGTCGGTCGAGGATGCGATCGCCGGTAATATTGAGATCGGCATGATCTCGACCATGGGTGAAGCCTGGAGGAATTTAAAGGGCTTCAAATTTCGCTGCCTGGTCGCATTCTTTCTTTATTTCATCATAGCGATATTCGCCAACTTCATTAGTACCCCGATTATTTTCGGACTCATCGCCGTTGGCGCTGACCAGGCCACTGCCGCCGTCATCGGCGGGTTGATACAAATGATCACTAGTATCGTAATCATGCCGATGATCGTGGGTATTCACATCATGGGTATGCGCCATGCCGAAAATAAATCCGTGTCGCCTGGCTCTATTTTTAATTATTTTGCCCGGGTCCCAACAGTATTCTTGTGCTACCTGATTATGACGATTATGATCATGCTAGGTTTAATCTTACTGATATTACCCGGAATTTATTTAATGATCGCCTACATGTTTTCGATGCCGCTGGTGGTGGAAAAGAATATGCCCGCATGGCAGGCGCTGGAAGTAT
>JAPUFZ010000350.1 GCA_027293245.1 Gammaproteobacteria bacterium | reverse complement strand
AGGGCTACCGGCTTTTTGCCATTCCTGATACCAATGTGGGTATTGCCGATGCACTGGCGCATACAGGCTCGCGAGCTGATTATCCCGGGTTGGGCATCGTCCACGGTAATCCTGTTCAAGCGGGGTTTCCACAAACGTTTCAGGCCCTGTGCGCCCATATGAGCGATACCTTTTTTGTCGGTGGCTTGAGCTCTTCTTTTAGCATTGCCCCGCAAATTGTAAACCAGGCGACTGAATCCCTGATCTCGGGGGTGTTGTTTAAAGACAGCGCCGGCACAATTGTGAGTCATACACAAGGTTGTACTCCCATGCAGAACAGCCATGTAATCACCAGGTGTGACAGGAACCTGGTAATAGAACTCGATCATCGACCGGCGTTAGAGGTGTTTAAACAAGACATCGGTGAGGTGCTGGCCAGGGATCTGGAAAAGATTGCTGGTTATATATTTGTCGGATTCCCAGTGCCGCACACCGACACGAATGACTACCTGGTGCGAAATATCATCGGGTTTGATCTGGACAACTCGGTAATCGCGATTGGTGAATTTGTTGAAGAGGGACGCTCGATGATGTTTTGTCGGCGTGATGGAAATAGTGCGACCGAAGACCTGCAGAGAATGTTGCAGGATATCAGTTCAAGAATATCGACTCCTCCAAAGGGTGCGCTTTATTATTCCTACATCGCACGTGGCCGTAATCAGTTCGGTGAAGATTCAGCAGAACTAAAAATTATTCAACGCCACCTGGGTGATATCCCCTTGGTTGGATTCTTCGCCAATGGTGAGATATTGCATAATCGACTCTATGGTTATACCGGCGTATTGACTGTTTTTACCTAGACGCTATTCCATCAAAAGGGGTCAGGCCGGATGGCCTCCCCGGGCAATGAAGTAAGAATGCTGGTCTATACTTAGTCAATACCAAATCGGTGTCTCGATTTACAATTTTAGACCATGAGACCAGGCATCCCGGACGATTTCATTGATTATTATTCCCTATAGCACCGCCCTAAGACTCTCCAACCCGCCCTTAATCACATACATCACGACGATCCTGTGTGTGGTGGTATTTGCGTTGCAGATAAGCTCCGATGTCACCGAGAGTTTGATGTACTACCCGCAGTCCTGGAACCCGGTAAGGATGATTACCTCGTCACTTGCGCACGCCGACTGGTTCCACCTCATCGGCAATATGATTTTTTACCTGGCATTTGCCCCGGCACTCGAGATTTTACTTGGTAGCAAGATTCGCTACATCTGGATCATGCTGTTTATCGTGTTTGTCGTGGGTATATCAGATTCTATTGCGGCCCTCGTTGGTTTGTCCCCGGATTTGCCCTCGCTTGGATTCTCAGGCGTAGTCATGGGTATGATTGGCCTGTCAGCCTATTTAATGCCCCAGGCAAAAATCCGGGTGTTCTGGTGGTGGGGTTTTTTCGGCAAAACCTTCTTTGTTCGCGCTTGGATACTGGCGGCTTATTACATAGGTTTTGATACCTGGACCATGATTACGGCATCCGACTATGGCGGGATTGGTATTGTTGCTCACGTGGCCGGAGGGGTCGCTGGTTATCTCTATGGTTACCTGTGGCTCGAGGAACGCAGAGAGGAGGTCCAGGAAGATCTTGCCGACGAAATAAAGGTGATGAACGTCGAGCAACAATCAGGTAAATCACTTGCCGATGCTGCCCGATTCAAAAAGGAAATAGATCATAAGATAGCGGTAAAGAAGGAGTTTCAGGAGCATGACAAATTTATGGGCAGGGTCTACAAGATGGTAGAAACCGGGAGAGACAGCGAAGCCGTTTATAGGCTAATGTCACAATACGATTTAACTACCCCCACCCATGAACTCGAGGATGTATTTGAGCGTATACAGGAATGGGGAGCATCACGAACTCTGCTTTGTATAGGCAGGTTAATTATTTATAAACTGGATACAGAAATGCGATACGGCACGGCAATTTTCTATATCGAAAAGTGCCAGCAAGTAAGCCCCCAGTTTGTTTTGCCCGATGTTTCTAGAACACTCTATTACGCACAAATGGCTTTCGACACTGGCAAGTTCGATGTCACAAAAAACCTGGTTATGAATTCAAGGAAACGATACGGTAACCTGGTGAATTGTGATCAATGCAACCACTTGCTGCAGAAGGTGGGGTGATTTCGACAGGGGATATCAATGCGCTGGCTAATTTGCTGGTAAATGTATGAATGTTAGACCTGACCCCATGAACCAAACTGCTTCAGCATCTTATTACGAACTAACCAGGCCTGGGCCGTGGTGTCGGCGCTGATGTCGTCCAGGGTAATCACCTGGCCCTGCTTTATTGGCCGGGTGACGGTCACTTCACTGGCGAGCCCGATTGGCAGGGCCTGCAGGGCGACACTTGCGGTTGATGGCATGAGTCGACCCCAGACGGTATAGCCGCCTTCGCCATCGAGGATTTCATCGACCTTGATATCGCGTTTTGCGACGGCGACGACATCGCCATTGAAACAAATCGGTGCGCCGGTGGGCTGTTCGTGCAGTGCGGCACTGAGGATCGAGATATTGAGTTCGAGACCAATCAGGTGGAAGGGTTTATACATCGCCGAGTAGCGACCGCTGTCATCGGTGTTCATGCCGTATTGGGAAAAACAGGCGGCGCTATAGTCGTTGGGTGCTTCGAATACGCAATACACTCCCCAACGCAGGTCGCGCTCGACTGGCTGGCCATCGCGCTCGAGGCTGGACACGACTTCAACCTGGCCGGAGAATTCCAGTTGACCGCCGGCGCTGCCGGGGCGTAGGACCTGGGCGAGTTCGTCGGCACCACAGGGCGGGAAAGCGAGGCCATGGGTGGGTGCCTGTAAATCGGCAGCGTTGGCGATGGCGGCCATTTCGATCGATGACTTGGTGCCATCGAGGAACGAATTGAACATCTGGCTACGCATGCCTGCCGCCGCGGCCTGTTCTGCGGTCAGGCCATAATGCGACCAGACCGTATCCGGGGTCGATTCGTGGTAGGCCGGTAAATACTTGGTGCCCTTGCCTGCGGCGACGACGTGAAAGCCACAGCTCCTGGCCCAGTCAATCATTTCCATCGTCACTGCGGGCTGATCGCCGTAAGCCATCGAATAGACCACGCCGGCCTGGCGTGCCTGCATGGCGA
>JAPUFZ010000035.1 GCA_027293245.1 Gammaproteobacteria bacterium | reverse complement strand
GGTCGACTGGGTAATGTGATATCCGCGTTTTGTGCCAGACGTTGTTCCAGCGCACGATAACGTGCATTCCAGCGCTTACAATTTTCATCGAGTAGCGGCAACTGGGCGCGCAGGGTAGCAGCGCGTAAGTTGTCCATTCGGCCACTGTAGTTAGGCGTATCGAGTTTAATGTCTTTGAATACCGCGATCTCGGGTGCAGCCTCGTGGCGTTCGAACAGCATGTACGAACCCGAGAGTATGATCGCGCGTGCCATCACTTCCGGGTCGTCGGTGGTGAGAAATCCACCTTCTCCTGAATTTAGGTGCTTATAGGTTTGCGTACTAAAGCAGGCTATGCGGCCGAAACTACCGGACTTTTGGTTATTCCAGTTCGCACCCAGGGTATGCGCACAGTCTTCGATCAGGATGACCTGATATTTATTGCACAGTTCAACCACGGCATCCATATCGGCTATATGGCCGCGCATGTGCGAAATCATGAAAAAGCGTGCCTGCGAGGCTTGCATCATTTGTTCGAGATGGTTCAAATCGACACAGAAGTTTTCATCAGTTTCAACCAGTAGCGGGTTAGCACCGGCGTTGTCAATCGCACCCGGAACCGGCGCCAGCGTGAAGGCGTTGGTGAGCACGGCTTCGCCGGGTTTGATGCCGGCGGCCTTGAGCGCAATATGCAGGGCGTAACCGCACGAGGCGCAGGCAAGACAATACGACTGGCCCATGTATGCGGCAAACTCGGTTTCGAGCAAGGCGGTTTCGGCGGTTTCGCCTTCGATGACGTTATAACGGTGAAGACGACCGGAGCGCATGACTTCGACTGCCCGTGCGATGCCGGCTTCAGGAATCGGCTCTTGCTGCGTGAATGGCTTGTTAAAAACTGTTTTAGTCATGGCCGATAGTCGATTACCCAATCAAACTAGTCAGATAAAAAGTCATCTACTATCATATTGAATAACGCAGGTTTTTCCATATGTGCATTGTGGGCGCATCCTGGCATTACAGCGAGATAACTATCTGAGATGCCATGCCACAATGATTCCGGTTGACGCCAGCCGTAGGATCGATCGCGATCCCCCCATAGCACCAGTGTGGGGCAGGATATCATTGGCAACCTAGAGCAACCGTTCCATTTTTCCCAGGCCGTCAAGCTGGCAAGTGCGGCTTGCATAGTGGCCTTTTTTCCAACATTTTCACACACCGAAAAGCCCTTTGCATTTTCACCTTCGACAAACCAGGTAGCAGCAATTCGCTTAGCGGTTGCCTCAAGGCCATCAATAGCCAAACGTTCTCTAGATTGATCCAGTGTTTCAAAGCGATCAGGTAACACACCTACAGGACCGGTGCCGTAGCAGACTAGTTTTTCTATGCGTTCCTTCTGCATCGTGGCCATTTGCTGCACCACCATGCCTCCCATTGAGTGGCCAAGCAAATAGAATCGCTCGACACCCAAAGAATCGAGGAGATCGAAAATCTGTTGAGCAGATTCGGGAATTGATTCCGGTGCGACGAGTTCTGAACTGTCGCCGAATCCGGCAAGGTTGGGTGCGATGACATCATAGCGCGACTTGAAGTGGTCAATTTGTGCCTGCCACATTTGCGCACCCCCAAAATACCCGTGTTGCAGTATCAGAGGGTAACCTTGCCCACTTCGAGTGAATTTAAGCAGTGCCTTGTTACCTGTGTTCGGAGCAAACATTCTGGACATGTCCTTATAAACCTCATAGATCCAGATTGCAATACTATACTGGGCCAACGGTACCAAATCGGACATATTCCTACAGACAGGGGGACTAATAGTTCCCATATCCCTGACCGAAAACCACGATAACTAATAGATTTAAAAGGAGAAAAGTGGTGTGGCCGGGAGGACTTGCATGGTGCCCTGTGGGTAAAACTCCGACCAATGAATTATGAGATTACCTGGTTGTGATGGGAACCCCACGGATTATCAAGGCATTCTCTTCTTTTTAATTTCACTCCTACCAGTTTCGTTACCAGTCGAAGCCATGTTCGTACTAGAATCCTGATTCCCGGCTGTTTTTTTTGCGCTCGGAGCCGGGATTGGAGACAATGCCGCGCATCCATCCGGACCGACGATCTTCTTTCTCAACGGAAAGGTGATCGCCACCGCCTCTAATCTAATAAACGGCTGTATGGCTTGAACTGGTTCCATCGTCTGCCCGATAATCTGAAAGGTATCGTATTCCTGATGCTGGCCTCGTTTGTGTTTTCACTGATGGCCCTGCTGATCAAGCTGCTTGGGCAGCGTTTGCACATCACACATATTCTGCTAGTGCGTCAAATCGGCATGGTCGTCATGGTGACGCCGGCTATACTTCGAAATTTCCCCGGCTCGTTACGCACCGCGCGTCCCAGATTACAGCTGATCCGCGTGTTTTTCGCGCTGGTGGCCATGCTCTGCGGATTTACCGCGATCATTCATATGCCATTAGCCGATGCCACCGCGATCTTTTTTGCCAAAAGTTTTTTCGTCACAATTTTTGCAGTGCTTTTTCTTGCTGAAACCGTCGGCGTGTACCGCTGGAGCGCAGTGCTGATTGGTTTCGTCGGTGTGATGATCATGCTGCAGCCCGGCACCGATAATTTTTCTATTTACGGCCTGGCCTCGCTGGCAGGTGCAGGGGGCGCCGCAGCTGTGATGATATTGCTTCGCCTGTTATCGCGGAGCGACAGTGCCGATACGATTATGACCTACGG
>JAPUFZ010000349.1 GCA_027293245.1 Gammaproteobacteria bacterium | reverse complement strand
AAATTGATCGATCATATCCTCGAGCGTGTTCGAGCCGAAGGTCCTTTACGGGCGCGTGATTTTGAGGATACACGAACCGGCAAGAAGCAATGGTGGGACTGGAAACCGGCCAAACAGGCACTTGAGCAATTGTTCATGCAGGGCGAGTTAATGGTCAGCGGGCGTAAAGGTTTTCAAAAGGTTTACGATCTCGCCGAGCGTGTATTGCCGGACTGGGTCGATACGCGTCATCCGGACATGGAGGAGTACGCCAGTTACCTGATCGATACTACGCTTGCCGCGCATGGTTTTGCGACCCAAAAAACCATGACCTATTTGCGCAAGGGACAGGCATTACGTGATGCGATCTGCGAACAATTAGAAGCCCGAATAGAAACCGGAGTTCTAATCAGGTTCAAGCTGGATGATAACAGCACAGCCTACGTAAACCCCGAGCTACTCGAAACCCGGGCGCCACATTGTAGTGCCACCGTGAGAATACTGTCGCCGTTTGATAACCTGGTGATCCAGCGTGAACGCGGACGCGAACTATTTGATTTCGATTACCAGATCGAGTGTTATGTCCCACAACCGCAACGGCAGTTCGGCTATTTTTGCCTGCCCATTTTATACCGGGACCGGCTGGTAGGCCGCATCGATTGCAAAGCCCATCGAAAGCAACAAAAGCTCGAATTGAAATCAGTCTATATTGAACGAAAGGTCGACGGCGAGTTTGTCGAAAGGCTGCGCCAGGCGGTGGAATCGTTTGCTGCGTTTAACGGATGCAGCGAAATCATCCAGTATTAATTTAGAGGTTCCTCAGGGCAATGGAAGCTATTTTCGGCCAGCTGCAAATATTCGATTTCACCACGACTCAACTCGCGTTTACCCTGGTGATATTCATCTGGTCAGGCTTTGTGCGCAGCGGCCTGGTCTAATTAAGGCTGCTCCCAAACCGGAATAGTAACGCCTGAAAGAGCGAGGAGACTGCGATGCCCGCAGATCCTAGGTCTCGAACAATACATCTGATCGAATAATATACTTCGAACCCGAAACAATCGCTTCTGAACTATGCAGGCAATGTAGCGGATGCATGCCATGGGGGAAGCAAAGCACGCCACCGACCGGGGTCTGCACATTCACCACGGTAGGTTCATCATGATTGTTCGAGCGCAGGTAGAATTGTGTGCGTCCCCCCTCATACTCATCGCTTAAAAACAGCAGAAAGGTTAACTGGCTCCAGCGATCCGAAAACGCATTTGCAATCAGTTGCCTGTCGATGACCTTACTGCCCGGCCACGCGCCATCGGTATGCGGACTGAAGTAATCACCCGGCTGATATCGATAAAATCGAAAACGACTATTCAGACCGAGCGCCTGCTTAGAATCAAAAATTCCCTGATCATCGGTCATAAATGGTGCACATCGCTGCCAGATGATATCAGTGGTTTTATCATCGGCCACCCAGGTGAGACTGTGATTATGACGAACCGAACGCGGCAGGGAAACCGCCGCGTCCGGCAGATAACCAATCGATTCGGTAAGCCGAATCAATTGCTGGCATTCCGACCTGGAAAGGACATTCAGCAGTTGAAAAACACCGGCTACAGATTCAATTTCAACTCGTTCGACATTGACCGGAACCTCTGTATCCAGCCTTGCTGGATTGACCGATTCGCTGGCCCAGGTTGGTATCGCAGGATGTTCAGCCCCGGGTTCCCTGGCAACGATATAAAAGTCTTCTGGTTTCCTGTTGGCGTTAGCCGGCATGATTAAAAGCTACCCGGCATCCTGATCGATCACCAGGTCGCGGTGTTCAAAGTGACTAATTCGGGAGACGATATAATTAAGCAGGACCAGTCTGGTTTCTTCCGACAGGGTCGAGAGGTAGCCAGTCCCGCTTTTTGCATATTCATTCAGCTCTTTGATTAGCTGGCTGTATTGCTCCCATCCCGAGATGCGTACCATTTTGGTTGATACTTCCCGGCCCTGCAGGGTATTGATCCACTTTGATTTCGATTGCTCTAAATCCGACAGGCTTATTTCAAACCTTTTTTCGGTCGATAAGACACCTTCCTGCATGGTGAATTGTTGTAGCCGCACTGGCTTCAGTCCTTCGCATTTGATTGCACTAATGCTCGAATAGTATTTGGTATTGTTATTTAAACTCAGTTTTTTCATATCAAACAGGTACTTGGTACCCGCTTGCTTCATTGCGGCTGCGATCTTGATTGAAAATCCGTTGGAAAAGACTTTAAAGCCAAACTCGCCGTCTGCCTCGGCCTCTACCAGGCACTGCAGATTGTTGATATCACCCAACAGCGCCCTGATATTTGCCAGGTTATCTTCACCCATATTTTCTTTTACAATGTTAAGAACATCGGTAAAGTAATTGTCATTAATGTCGACCACTGTATTCCACGACTTGTTGAATTCGGTTAACAGCTCAGCGTCTGCAGGGTCCAGGAACGATACCTGTTTATTCTTTACATATAGCTTTTTCAGCCGGACTTTTTCAGTGGCTGGCAGGCCGGTAGATTGGTAGTTTGCGCGGTGTAAAATGACGTCGTAGAAGCCTGCTTCGGTTTCACCGGTGACTTCAAAGTAGTCCCCGCCATAGCGACCTATCTTGAATCTTTTTGTCGGTTTTTCGAGCGTGGCATTGGGCTGGTGAACTGGAATCAGATAACTGGCAATCGAAATCGCTAATCGGCGTCCTTTGGCGTGAACCAGCAGGTCTTCTCTTAATAGCCCGGAAATCCCGAGTTCTGATTTGACGAAATAGTACTTTTCATCGTCAGAACTGGTCAGGTTGGTGACGGTTTTCTCTCCTTCGATGACCACCCTGGTGCCAATCGGCAAATATCCTGTGAGGCTATGAACCAGCAGGTTGTCTCTCAATGTGTCTGGTTCCGGACTGAGCAAAAAAGCGCCTTTTTTAACCAGGCCCAGTTCTACCGAACTGTGTTCATCGGCAGTCAGCTTGCTCGACAGAACAATGGTGCACAGTATTAACAGCAAACCTGGGGTCGAGAAAATGTTCAGCTTAATCATTTGATATTTTCAATTTCCGAAATAAATCTATTCGATTCGATATTACAGAGATCTGGGACACTACCCCAGGTTAATTGTTTACCGGGCCTCAGAATGAGTCAGCGACCCCCAGTAACTTAACGATTTCTGTATAACCACGCTCCGTGGCATGGACCATTGGCGAAACATTGTTACTGTCGGGGAGACTGACATCTGCTCCGGCGTCTATCAGTAGCCGTACTATTTCTATATACACGGGCCCACCATCGCCGAGAATAATGGCCTCCAGTAAGGCCGTCCATCCAGGGTTGTTAACGTGATCGATATCGAGATCGGTTTGCAACAATTCGGCTACTGTTTGGATATGGCCGTGATGCGCGGCAGGAATTAAAGCGGTACCACCATAGCGATTGATACTGCTGAGATCGGCGCCATACTCAAGCGTCATTCGTAGAATTTCCAGCCGTCCCTCTGCGCCCGCGTAGAGATAAGGAGAGTCAGTAATATTGTCCATCGCATTAACATCGGCCCCGGCATCGATTAAAAGACGGGCCACTTCAATGGCATTGTGATACGTGGCGAGTAGCAGGGCGGTGCGACCGTTTGAATCGCGAGTTTCAATATCAGCTCCCTGGGTCAACAGCATTCGAACCGCATCAGAATCCTGTTTCGATACTGCATCCAGTAGTTGTTCACCCGCTTTAGTCAGGTACTCTTTGGCCTCAGTCGTATTCATATACAATCACAATTAATCAGCGGAAGTCGGAATAGCAAATTGTCACTTAACGGCAAAGAGCCGGTCGCCCAGCATCGTAAACCGTTTACCCGAGATGACCGGCTTTTTCCAGAATAACGTGAAACAGTACCTCCCCGCCGGCAGAAATCCACTCGGGTTTGGCGTCTTCAATCTCATTATGGCTGATGCCGTCAATACAGGGCACAAAGATCATC
>JAPUFZ010000348.1 GCA_027293245.1 Gammaproteobacteria bacterium | reverse complement strand
TCGAGTTCTCTCTTTAATCCAATGCCCAATAATCCATCGACGATTACTCCACCGCGTATTGCCTGCTGGTTCCAGGGCAAGATCTCAGCTTCAGACTGTTGCCAGAGTTGGCGAAAATGGGCGGATGTAGCCGACTGGTTTGCAAGGTCACCTTGACTAATCAATTGCACCTCAAGACCCTGAGTTCTGGCCGCCAGGGCAACCACATAGGCATCACCGCCATTATTACCCGAGCCGGCAAATACAGTGATGCAGGATATCTCGGGCCAGCGACTGGCTATTTCTCGCCAGACGCGCCGGCCCGCTCGCCGCATCAATTCGATTTCCGCCAGCCCATCGGTTTTAACCGCGGCCCTGTCCATTTGATAAACCGTTTCTGTGTCGTATAAAAGCATAAGTAATTTATACATCAGCAAGAAGCGCATGGAAAGGGTTAGCCGCCAAACGGTGTCTGATATACTCGAAAGAATATTATCCTGGGTATTCAGATGAGCAATCAATCGAAGCGCTTACACGCGCGTTCAGACAAGGACTTGCGGTCGCGGGTCAAGTTGTTGGGTAAGCTAGTCGGCAATGTGCTGCTCAAGCACGAGGACCCGGCCGTATTTCACGCGGTAGAAGCTTTACGAACCGGTTTCATACAACTTCGCAAACGTAATAGCGAACCAAAACGCCAGGCGCTGATTAAACTGATTGAAAGCCTGCAACCGGCCATCATCAATCAGGTGATTCGGGCCTTCACGATTTATTTTAATCTGGTCAATATTGCCGAAGAGGATTTCCTGCACCGCCAGCGCCGGAATTCGGTTCGAAAGAATGGTTACGCGGCCTGGACCGGTTCATTCCACCACACCATTCAGGGATTTGCGCAAACGGACATGAATGTTGATGAATTACAGCAACTGCTCGATAGCCTGTCCTATACGCCGGTGTTCACTGCGCATCCTACCGAATCGAAACGGCGCACCGTGATGCAATTACAGCGTCATGTATTCACCATAATCGACCAGTTAACCGATCCGCGCCTGGGTCAGTTCGAACGCGACGATCTGGTAGAAGCTTTGCAATCACAGATAGAGGTACTCTGGCTGACCAACGAAATTCGTGGCAGCAAACCCAGTGTCATCGACGAAATTAAACTGGGCCTGCACTATTTCCAGCGCAGCCTTTTCGAAGCGGTCAAGCTTGATTACCGCTATCTGGAAAGAGCAATTATGCATACCTATGGAGAAGACGACACCGGCAATCCAGTCGCCAGGGTACCCAGTTTTATTCATTTTGGTTCCTGGATTGGTGGCGATCGTGACGGTAATCCTTATGTCACGGCCGATGTAACACGCCTGGCTTTACGTATGCATGCCGAAGAGATCCTCACCGAACACGTGCGCCTGATTTACAAACTCACCCAGGTGCTGACGATGTCGACAAAATGGTGCACGCCCAGTGAAAGTTTCATGCAAATGCTGGCTAAAGACGAGGCCCTGGGGGTCAGGGCTTTAGACGAACGACGTGATCAGTTCGCCGACGAAGTCTACCGGCGTAAGCTCTACCACATGCATTACCGGCTCAGGAAGAATCTCGCGGTAATTCGAAATCGCATGCGAAACATGGAGACACCGAACAGTGACCACGCCTATCGCGATGAAAAAGAATTTCTCGACGACCTTTATTCGATCCGGGACTCACTGATCAGCCACGGCGAATATTCTACCGCCAATGGTGACCTGAAAGATGTTATCCGCATCGCCGAAACCTTTGGTTTCCACATGGTAGTACTCGATATTCGCCAGGAATCCACTCGCCATACGCAGGCTGTTAGTGAAATCATCGAAATTAGCGGTCTTGGCGATTACGCCGGTATGAGCGACCAGCAACGCCTCGATTTTCTTGCCGGGTTAATCGATTCGGATGCGCGCCCGCATTTTGACACCACACAGTTATCCGATAACGGCCGACAGACACTGGAAGTATTTCAAACCATTTTTGCGATGCGGCAGGAAATTAGTGATCACTGTATCGGTAGCTACGTGATCTCCATGACCCATAGCGCAAGTCATATCATGGAAGTGATGTACCTGGGCTATATTGCCGGTCTTGCCGGTAAAAATGCCGACGGATTATTCTGTAAGCTTGAGATCGCGCCATTGTTCGAGACTATTGACGATCTCAACGCTATCGATGCAGTGCTCGATACACTGCTGCAGAATTCAGTATACAAACGTTTGCTGTCACTCAGTGGCGGTGTCCAGGAGGTGATGCTGGGTTACTCCGATTCCTGCAAGGACGGTGGCATACTATCGGCGGCCTGGGGTCTCTACCAGGCGCAACACAAGGTGATCCAAATTACCGGGCGCCATCAGGTGAAGTGCCGAATGTTTCATGGCCGTGGTGGCACCATAACCCGCGGTGGTGGGCCTACACACGATGCAATCATGTCACAACCACCACGAACGGTTCTCGGCCAGATCAAGTTTACCGAACAGGGCGAGGTTTTATCACACAAATACGGTAACACCGAGACCGCGCACTATGAACTGGCGATGGGCATTACCGGCCTGATGAAAGCCAGTGCCGGCATCGTCGACGATGACAGCGCCGATTACGACGCTTTTCATCCGGTAATGCAGGAACTGTCAGATCACTCCGAACACTATTACCGGGAATTGACTGATCACACCAAAGGTTTCTTCGAGTACTTTTACGAAGCCACGCCGGTGAGCGAAATCGGATTAATGAACATCGGCTCAAGGCCTTCACACCGGCGTAAGGGCGACCTGTCGAAGTCGTCGGTACGTGCAATACCCTGGGTTTTTGGCTGGGGCCAGTCACGCCACATGATGCCGGCCTGGTACGGTGTCGGTTACGCGATCGAACAATGGTTGCAGGAAAATCCGAGGTCGGTGAAAAAACTGCGCGAAATGAACAAACAATGGCCTTTCTTTGCTGCAATGATCAGTAACATGCAGATGTCACTGTTTAAATCCGATATGCGCACCGCGCTCGAATACAGCAAGCTGTGCCGGAACCAGTCACTGGGTAAATCTATATTCGGAAATATTCAGAAAGAAAATAAGCGCACCATCGAACAGGTGCTGAAAATCGCTAACATCAAAAAATTACTATCGAGTGATCCAGTGCTCACCCTGTCGCTGACACGGCGCGATCCTTATCTCGACCCATTAGGCTATCTGCAAATAACCCTGTTGAAAAAGTACCGTGACGAATCAGTATCTGAACAAGAACGAATGCAATGGCAAGCTGCATTACTGAGCTCGATCAATGCGATTGCTGCGGGCCTGAGAAATACCGGATAGTTCCCACAATCATTCCTTATTCTCATAATACTATTTATCCATTCGAATAAATCGTCTCCATTCCCCGCTCCGGCGAGCCGGGAATCATTTGCGATAATACCAGCGACATAACCGCAATCGCGGTACCCGATAAAAACACCATCGGTGGTGAAATAATCCACAGCAATCCCAGGACGAATGGCAATATCACCGCAGCGATGTGATTGATCGAAAATGAAACACCCGCGGTCGCCGCCATATCGGCCGGATCGGCTATTTTTTTAAGATAGCTCTTGAGCGCGATTGCCATCGCAAAAAAGATATGATCGAGTATATAAAGCAGGCAGGCAAACACGGCCGAGTCGACGATCGCGTAACAGCTAAAAATGATAATCAGGCCAATATACTCAAGTGTCAGTGTTCGTTTTTCACCCCAGTATATTACCAACCGGCCAATTCGCGGAGCCAGGTATATCGTTAGTACACCATTCACCAGGAACAACATTGACATTTCACCCACCGTGAAATGAAACTTCTCAACCATCAGAAAACCCGCAAACACCACGAATATCTGGCGCCGTGCACCCGATAGAAAAGTAAGCATGTAGTAAAGCCAGTAGCGTTTTCGAATCACCATCTTCTTGTGCTGCTCGGCTTCGCCCTTGAAGTGGGGGAATTTAATTACCATGAAGATAGCCATCGTTACCGTCGCTCCGCCGGCGAGCAGATAAATCAGTCGATATCCCAGGTCGAGCAAATCGACCAGTAAATAAAGCACAGCGAAAGCAAACAATCCGGTAAATGCACCGATAGCAATTTGTCTGCCCATTACCACAGGCAAATGATGTTTATCGATTAATTGCAAGGTTAAAGATTGTTGTATGGTTTCGGCATAGTGGTATCCCATCGACATCAGCACCGTAGTGAAGTACAGACCCATCACCGTTGGTAGAAAACCGGTGATCGCGGTACCGATGCCAAGTACGATCAAGGCCAGGAAAGCGACAGTTTGTTCACGCATCAGCAACAACAGGAAAATAACACCAAATGCGATAAACCCGGGGATTTCGCGCAGACTTTGTAAAATACCGATTTCGATACCGGTAAAATTGACCTGTTCAATGGCAAAATTGTTAATCAGCGCCTGCCAGGTCGCAAACGATATCGGTACGGCGGCTGAAAACAGGTATAGAAAAACTTCGGGACGTTGAAAATGATGTTTAAACATGCGGTCTTGCTAC
>JAPUFZ010000347.1 GCA_027293245.1 Gammaproteobacteria bacterium | reverse complement strand
CTAAGACGCTTCCGAATGGGCTGACAAGGTACAGATTCGTGATACTTTCGTGAAAGTATCGTGAACCTTTTGGGCACTACTAGTACACCCTAAATTGAGGAGATCCCAACTATGAGCACCGAAAGAAAAACGACAGGATTTGCGATCGCCGTGGCTGCTGCTGCAATGCTGGCAACCGCACCTATGGCTGCCCAGGCAGGAAGCATGGTAGGCAAGTGTATGGGCGCCAATTCATGCAAGGGCCACAGCGCATGCAAGACCGCCACGAGCAGTTGTAAAGGTTTGAATTCATGTGCTGGAAAAGGTTTTCTTGAAATGAGCAAAGCCGAGTGTGACGCCGCCGGCGGTATGTTCGAAACCTAAGCGGATAAAGTTTATTGCTTATTGGAACCGGGTGCTACTCCATGGGTACCCCGGTTTTTTATTTTCAATACATGTCTCTATGGGCAACGCCATAAACTCTCAACTTATTTCACTCGTCATGGGTTTCCTAATGCCTGGACACATCCTCATTCGGGTAATCATTTTTCATTTTCCCATTTGCAGTTATTCCAGGTGCGTCGATTAGTGCCTGAAAAGGCTGCCTGTCCTGGTCGCCATAAACGACTCCAAAGGAATGTCTTCCTGCTTCAAAAAACCCCTGTTAGCCAGGGTCCCATCGCGTACCATTTCGATAACGGCAACCACGGAACCAGATGTTGTCCAGGCGATTGCGGTTTGCTGTGCGCCCGCAATTTCGATCGGACGATAGCCGTGCACAAACTCCTTGCGCTGCAGGCGTCCATCGATTTCGCCTTCGGAAGAGACATGAACGTAAACCACATCGTCTTCTACCGGGGGTTTGGCGTTAACCAGAATTTGACCGGCGATGTCACGTTGCTCGCGCATCAGCAGTTCATGGAAGAAAAAATTCATCAAAGCCATGTGGCCGGGATAACGCATGGTCTTGTAGTCGATATTATCGACCTTGCCAAGATAAGTTTCACACATGGTGCCGAGGCCACCGGATGTGGTAAATGCCTCCAGTTTGATGCCATCTATATAAAGCGTTTCGAGCCATTCCATCGGCGAGACCCATTTGTGCACGCCTTCTTCGATCACTTCGCAATCGTTGAGGTATTCGTTGACCACACCTTGCGGTGACCAGTTGAAGGCATAGCCCAATAATCCAGTGGGATGTTGCGGCAGGGCGCCGACGCGCATGCGGATCGAGCGGCAGTTGTCAAAAAGTGCGATCTGCGAGGCGCCGACGATGCCGACAAAACCGGGGGCCAGTCCACATTGCGGGGCCATCAGTGCTTTCGAGCTGGTACTCAATTCGATAATGGCTTTAGTCGTTGGCACGTCCTCGGTCAGGTCAAAATAGTGAATGCCTGCCGTGTGCGCCGCGGTCGCCACAGCAACATTTAAATGATAGGGCAGGCAGGACAGCACGGCCTCAACCCTGGCAAACTCGCCTGCGAGGGCTCCTGGCGAGGCCAGGTCCGTTTTTTTAAGCGCAAAGGGCAGTTTTTCGCGGGGCGTGCGGACATCGTAGCCGGTTACAGCGAAACCAGATTCATGCAGCAACTTTGCCGCCAGCTTGCCTACTTTACCGAGCCCGAGTACTGCAATTTTTTCAAATGACATGTCGTCAGGCTCCTAAATGTCGAATTTAATCCCCTGCGCCAGCGGCAGTTCACGTGAATAATTAATGGTGTTGGTCTGCCGACGCATATAACCTTTCCAGGCATCGGAGCCGGACTCGCGCCCGCCGCCGGTGTCTTTTTCACCGCCGAAGGCGCCGCCAATTTCAGCACCGGATGGCCCGATGTTGACGTTGGCGCTACCGCAATCCGAGCCGGTAGCCGACAGGAATTCCTCGGTCTCGCGCAAATCAGTAGAAAATATGCATGAGGACAAACCTTGCGGCACACCATTCTGGAGTGCGATTGCGTCATCAAAATCACGATATTTCATCACGTAAAGAATAGGGGCAAAGGTTTCATGCCGTACGATTTCGGTTTGCCCCGGCATCTCCGCGATGGCGGGTGTCGCGTAATAGGCAGCGGGGTACTCACCCTCCAGGGCCCGCCCACCGCCATGTACCTGGCCACTATCGGCCTTCACCTGTTCAAGCGCGCGCTCCATTCCGGTGAAGGCGTCACCATCGATTAACGGACCGACCAGCGTACCATCATCCAGCGGATCACCAATCGGCAATCCATCGTAAGCGGATTTGAGTCGGGGAACCAGTTGATCATAAATATCTTCGTGCACAATCAGGCGCCTGAGCGTGGTGCAGCGCTGACCGGCAGTGCCGACCGCGGAAAAAACGATCGCCCTTAGCGCCATTTCCAGATCGGCGGAAGGGGCAACGATCATCGCGTTATTGCCGCCCAGTTCCAGAATGCAACGACCAAATCGTTCGGCAAGCTTCTGGCCAATCGCATGTCCCATGCGGGTGGAACCCGTGGACGAGATAATCGCCACGTCCCGGTTGCTAGTCAGAACTTCACCGATGTCGCGTTCGCCAATAATGGTCTGGATTAACCCCGCAGGAGCGTCGCCGAATTTCTGCATCGCACGCTCGCAGATTTTCTGCGTGGCTAATGCCGCCAACGGAGTTTTTTCCGATGGTTTCCAGATCACCGGGTCACCGCATACGAGCGCGAGAGCGGTATTCCAGCACCAGGGCGCGACCGGGAAATTAAACGCCGTAATGATGCCGCACAGACCTAACGGGTGCCAGGTTTCACGCATACTGTGGCCCGGGCGCTCGGACGCTATTGTCAGTCCATACAGCTGGCGCGACAGGCCAACGGCGAAATCACAGATATCAATCATCTCCTGCACTTCGCCGAGACCTTCCTGGTAAATCTTGCCGCACTCGAGCGACACCAGTCGGCCCAGGTTTTCCTTCTCGGCGCGCAACTCTTCACCAATCAGGCGCACCAGTTCACCGCGCTGGGGCGCCGGGGTATTGCGCCAGGATTTGAAGGCGGCTACTCCCTTGCCGATCATGGCTTCAACATCATCAGTGCTGTGTGTTTTCAGGCGAGCGATTTCGTTGCCGTCTACCGGGCTATGAACCGCGAGTGTTCCGCCGGATAGTTCGGATGCGGAAAATCCGGCTGCTTTGAGAATATTCGAGTGAGACATCAGTTGGGGCTCCTTAATTTGGGCACATTTTGCCGGAATTCGCATGCCACATCAATTAGACAGTTTAACGCGTATGCTGTCTTAAGGGCCACCAGCTCAGCGGGTCAGCCAGTAAGTCACTCCCGGCAGGTCGGTGAGGCTAAGGGTCAGAAACCAGTTGTTTTCGAAGTCTGCGAAATCGCGCGTTCCCAGTCCCAACCGGAAAAGGTGACGGAGGGGTACTGACAAGTTAACTACCGTTTAGCGATAATTGCGGTATGAAAAAATCAATTCAGTACAAACGATATCGTTTTCCACCAGAAATTATTCAATACGCCGTATCGCTCTACTATCAATTCAATCCAGGTCGGCATTTGATTTTTTCTAGCCACTATCGATCATTTCGAATGCGCGCCTTTGCGTCTTGGAAGAGAGCGGTAGCTTAAAATGAATATAATTGGGAATGTTTTCTCAGTTAAAAATTTTAACTTGTCAGTGCCCTGTCTATACCGACATTGGATTAGGTTTTGCACGATCAATGTTGTATTTCGCGAGGGCGCTTTCAATTGTCTTCGCCGGAATATGATCCAGTTCGTAAAGCGCCTGGAGCGTGGCCAAGGCTATATGTGTCCGATCGACTTCGAAAAACTTTCTTAGACTGATTCGTGAATCACTTCTGCCAAATCCATCCGTGCCAAGCACATGATAAGGCGCAGAAATAAACCCCCTGATCTGATCGGCATATTGTTTGACGTAATCACTCGCCGCAATGACCGGTCCAAGCTGTCCTTTCATGCTCTTCTCGACATGGCACATCAGATCTGCTCCGGGGTTCAGCCTCTTTTGTCGCTCTACTTCATGTCCGTCTCGAGCCAGTTCGTTGAAACTGGTCACGCTCCATATCTCCGAACTAACGCCAAAATCGTTGTGGAG
>JAPUFZ010000346.1 GCA_027293245.1 Gammaproteobacteria bacterium | reverse complement strand
CGGTGTCGCTGCTGTACCTATTCCAATCATCGCCAACAAACCACTCGGGGCAAAAAATGTGGTTGCAACCACCGAAGATTTCGCCACCACCACCGCCGTGGTAGCCACACCGGCAACTTCCCAGGCTTCAAACACGGCATTTTTTAGCTTCAGTGAAGTATATGCATCTTCACCAATGGCCAATTTAGATTTGAAATTCAGGGGTTCGGAGACAATGGTTTCGATATCGTGAAACCAGCTGAGATTGGGGTCAGGTCTTTCCATATCACATTTCTGCTCACTGATAATAATTTGGAAAACTGTGCTACGTCCCCAGTTTTAATTTTATCTTCGGCCTATCTTGAGAGTTTTTTACCTTCCACCGTTTCTTTAACCCCAACACTTATTCCCTCCTCGATCCTCGTAATCGCACCGTGGTTATCCAGGTAGGAGTGGCAATAATTCTTCCATTTGGGGACCTTGATGCAGACTTTACCATCAGCGGATACTTCCCAGGTACCCTTGAATTTGACCTTGTCCCATAGCGTCTCCACCTTACCATCCGGTCTATAGTAGGTTTCATAGTATGGCCATCTTTCGGTCTTACCGGAAAGATGTGCCATCACTTGCTCCGCGTTCATACGAGTTGCCCCGGCTGCTATTAACTCCTGTTCGGTAACTGTCGCACAGGCTGAAAGACCCAATGTGATGGTAAACAGATAAACCAGATAGTATTTTTTTCTTAACATTGCTCTCACTTGATTTCCCAAATCATAGAATTATATCGACCCACGATAACTTTCCATAGAATTTTTATTTCCATCTAATTTAGCCTGACCAGGCAAGAAACTGTGCTACGTCCCCAAATAGCTCAGGGCTTCGGTTATACTGTGGTCCAGCTGTTTTGTGATATCAGACTGATGCACAGACCCATTCAGACACTCGTTAACAAACTGATCAAGGTAGAAGCTCGCGAAATTTCTGCGGTAGCCGCTTCCTTCCTGTTTGTCTTTATCCTGATGGCTGCTTACTACATCCTGCGGCCGGTGCGTGACGCGATGTCGAGCGACTGGACCGATGCCGAGCTAATCTGGCTATGGACCCTGAACTTTTTTATCAGCGCCGGCGCCGTATTGTTATATGGCGTTGCAGTATCCAGGGTCGATTTTAAAAAACTGGTCCCGGGCATTTATATTTTTTTCGCCAGTTCGTTCCTGTTGTTCTACCTGGCGACGCACTGGTTTGACGATACGCGGCTCATCGACAAGGCTTTTTATGTCTGGGTCAGTTTCTTTGCCCTGTTTAATGTATCGGTGTTCTGGAGTTTCATGGCTGACATCTATTCCAGTTCGCAATCCAAACGCCTGTTCGGATTGATTGGCGCCGGCGCGAGTATTGGCGCGGTTCTCGGGCCTGTAATACCGGTGTTTTTCAGTAACAGGCTCGGGGTTTATAACCTGCTAGTCCTCGCGGCACTGATGCTGTTCCTGGTTATCCCCATCATTCAATTTCTCGATAAAACACGGGCCGCAAATCCGGTTAACGCCAACCCACAATCAGATCCTGGTTCCATAAAGGCTATAGGCGGAGATTTTTTTAACGGCTTCGTAGACTTATTTAGCCATCGTTTCCTGTTAGGCATCGGCCTGTTCATATTGCTGTATACGATCATGAGTACCTTTGTTTACTTCGAGTTGAAAAACGTTATGGTGGAATATGATCGTGCCACTCGTACCCAGTACTGGGCTATGATGGATTTGATCGTTAACTCGCTGGCGATATTTACCGCGTTATTTGTCACCGGTCGTCTGGCAACCAAATGCGGCCTGGCCGTGACACTGGCCCTGGTACCCGTGCTCATGGTGTTCGGCTGGCTCGCCGTCGCTATCACACCCGCACTCGGAATACTCATCGGCTTGCAGATTATCCGCCGTGCGGGTAACTATGCGATCACCCGGCCCGGACGCGAAATGCTATTTACCGCGGTGCCGCGTGAAACCCGGTTTAAAACCAAGCCGGTAATCGATATCGTCGTCTACCGGGGTGGCGACGTGTTGGCGGGCTGGACCTATACCGGTCTCGCACAGGGCGTCGGCCTCGGACTCGGCAGCATGGCGATGGTTGCCGCAATTATTGCCGTGATGTGGACGCTGGTCGCGATATTTCTGGGTATTCACCATGAAAACAATAGTACCAGAACCGATACAGCAATAATCCAAATCGGAACCCCGCAATGAAAACCTGCAAATACACAAATGCCCGCCGGCAATTCTTAAAATCCACCGTTGCAGCCACGCTGGCATATTCGTTACTGTCGCAGATCACGGCCGGGTCCGAATCCAGGGTCATCAAGAAGACGATTCCGTCCAGCGCTGAGCGGCTATCGGTGATCGGCCTGGGTACTTCACGGACCTTTAATGTGAGTGACAGCGCGGATTCAATTTCACCCCTGGTCGAGGTGATACAGACTTTTTTTGATCGGGGCGGCCAACTGATAGATTCCTCACCCATGTATGGCAATGCTGAAAGCGTCACCGGTGCCCTGTTGGACCAGGTAAAAAACAAGCAGGGCCTGTTTACCGCGACCAAGGTCTGGACTAACGGCAAGGATGAAGGCACGCGTCAAATGCAACGCTCGATGCAACGCATGGGTGTCGACCACATCGACTTGATGCAAATTCACAATCTGCGCGACTGGCAAACACATATCGAGACCCTGGTCGACTGGAAGGCCCGGGGCAAAATCCGTTATATCGGTATTACCACCTCACATGGACGTTATCACAAAGATCTCGAGGCCATCATGCGACAACAGCCACTGGATTTCGTGCAGTTCAGTTACAACATCCTGGACCGGGCTGCAGAACAACGTCTGCTGCCGATAGCACAGGAAAAAGGCATCGCCACGCTGATCAACCGCCCCTACCAACGCGGCAGCCTGTTTCGCCTGGTCAAGGGCAAGCCGCTGCCAGAATGGGCGGCGGAGATAGATTGTGTCAGTTGGGGACAGTTTTTTCTAAAATTTATCGCCTCGCACCCCGGTGTCACCTGCATTATTCCGGCAACATCGAAGCTCAAGCACATGGCGGATAATATGGCCGCGGGATACGGTCGCCTGCCCGATGAAAACACACGAGAGCGTATGATTGAATATCTTGCATGGCTGTGATTCCGGAATAAATGATGCCTGGCGGAAAGCGACGGAATTCAATAGAGACTGTATATGCCAATACTCAATCTCGATGATATTGATCTGTACTATGAAATAACGGGTGATGGCGAACCCTTGTTGTTTATTCACGGATTAGGCTCCAGTTGCCGGGATTGGGAACAGCAAGTCCGGTTTTTTGCCAGGCGCTACCAGGTGATCGCTGTCGATGTACGTGGTCATGGGAAATCAGGCAAGCCTGCCGGTCCGTATAGCATGGCGCTGTTTGCAATGGATGCGGCAAAACTGTTGCAGGCACTCGGGGTCGCTCCCGCCCATGTCGTAGGCATCTCGATGGGGGGGATGATTGCCTTTCAGTTGGCAGTAAGCCATCCCGGGCTGGTGAAGAGCATGGTGATCGTCAACAGCAGCCC
>JAPUFZ010000345.1 GCA_027293245.1 Gammaproteobacteria bacterium | reverse complement strand
ACGCGGACCCATTGGCAGTTTCACGTTAAATGAGAATTCAACAAATTCCCTGTTATTCATAGCCCAGGGCAACGGTTTTGCGCCAGTAAAAGGGCTGATCGAACATGCAATGGCACTGGATTCTGCCGAGAACATCCATTTATACTGGATTGCCAGTGGTAATGACGGACACTATTTACATAATTTATGCCGATCATGGAACGATGCGCTCGATAATTTCTACTACACCCGGATTAACGATGATGGCGGTAGCCATTGGATGGAGGCATTTGTTGCGGATTTGCGCTCAAACCACGATAACCCGCTGGCGCTGGACTATTACCTCTGTGCAGGACAGGGTATAACAGCCCAGATAGAATCGTATCTGGCAGAAAACGGGATTCCAGATAGCCAGCTAAAAACTGATACACAAATGTATTCCCTGCAGCAAGGACCAGGCCAATGAATCTAAAGATACTGATTATCGACGACCACCGGTTATTCCGCGAAGGACTGCAAAGCCTGTTACAAAGGAGAAATATTGACGTAGTGGCGGCAGTCGGCGATGGCAATGAGGGCCTGAAGCTGGCCAAAGAATTAAGCCCGGATGTTATTTTACTCGATATGCGCATGCCCATAATCGACGGCATCAGCGTATTAATCCAGTTGAGAAAATTTGAGCTGACCATGCCGATAGTGATACTGACTACCAGCTCAAACGAACAGGATCTACTCGACGCACTAAAAAATGGTGCCAGTGGTTACCTGCTCAAAGACATGGAACCCGACGCTCTGGTGACAGCACTGCGTGACATCAACGGTGGTAAAACCGTGGTAGCCGCCCATTTAACGTCGGTGCTGGTGCGCTTCATCCAGGGTGATACGACTACGACTGAAAAACAGGGTCCGTTTAGTGAACTGACCCCGCGTGAGGGCGAAATACTAAAATTAATAGCCGACGGTCAGGGCAACAAGCTGATCGCCCGTAATTTGGGAATTTCAGATGGTACGGTCAAACTACACGTAAAGGCAGTGCTCAGAAAACTTGAACTCCACTCCCGGGTTGAGGCGGCTGTCATGTATATAGAACATTATTATAAGTCCAAAGAACAGGCACCGACAGATTAGACAATTAAAGGTTATTTCGAGCTAGGCGTAACCCGGATTACCGCTGACATTTTTGAGTTTTGGCGTATTAATCTTACTTAGCGTCGCTACCTTCTGGCTTCGTAAATATTCGGCTACCACATCCCAAATTGGGGCACCGGGTGATTGGGAACCGACTGTGGCCCAGCCAGCTACCTTATATTTTTTACTGGCCTCGATCGCCACCCCGTTATCCAACTGCATCGAAGAAATGCGTTCGCCTACCTTGCCCAACGGGTCAATCACGTAGTCAAGGCCACCAAGGCGTACCATATCACCACCTTGCTGATAGTAAGGATCGGGATTAAAAAGGTTATCTGCAACATCCTCCAGAATAAGCTTCAAATCTTCACCCGACATATCGCGCACATAGGTTTCGGGGTAGGTAATACTGGTTTGATCGAGCACATGCTCCATGGTGATATCCTGATGTGACAACACTGTGGTACCCCAACGAAAGCCCGGTGATAACGAAATCTGCGCGTTACCAACCGCGCGAAGAGCGTCGCAGATTATTTGATCGAAGGTACCGTTAAAGTTGCCACGCCGATACAGGGTGCCATCGGCAATTGCAAGTCTTTCAGTTAATTGATTTATATAGGGCTTGCGAACTGTATCTATATAAGACTGCATCTCGCTATCGGCTTCGAGCAGGTTTGAAAAAACAGGCAACAGGCGGTAGCGGAAGTCCCTCACTTTTTTGCCCTTGATATCGAGATCTATAACCCCGAGAAATTTACCGTTCGAACCGGCATTAGTCACCAGGGTTTTGCCACCCGGGTTACTGACATTAATCGCTCCCGGTATCCCATCGTGCGTATGACCTCCAAAAATAGCATCGATACCTCGAACCCGGCTTGCCATTTTTAAATCGATGTCCATACCGTTATGCGAAAGCAGCATGACCGAGTCAGGTTTTTCAACATCGCGCACCTGATCAACCAGCTCCTGCATATCGTCTTCGTTGATGCCGAATGTCCAGTCGGGCATAAATCGTTGCGGGTTGGCGATTGGCGTATAGGGGTAAGATTGGCCGATCACGGCAATGCGCAAGTCACCCATTTGGCGCATAACATAAGGCTTGAATACGTGACCGGTATCTTCGTTAAAATCACCGATATCGGCTAATTCATAATCGAATTGTGAGTCCTCTTTTACCTTACAATTCTGGCTGATAAATTCGCCGTTAAAAGCAGCAGCATTATCGAGTACTTCCTTGTCCTGGTAGGTAAATTCCCAGTGCCCTGTCATCAGCTCGACACCGAGCAAATTGCAGGCACCAACCATATCCCGCCCCCGGGTCCAGTAAGACGTCCCGGAACCCTGCCAGGTATCACCACCATCGAGAAGCAACGAACGACCCTGTCCATACTCGGCGCGCAATTTTTTCACCAGCGTGGCAAGATGCGAAAACCCACCAACTTTACCGTACCTTCTGGCCGAATCCTCGAAGTTTAAATGGGTATAGGCATACTCTTCGATTCCACCAGATGGTATTTGAAACTGATCAAGCAGTTGCTTACCTACCAGGTGTGGCGCCTTGCCATAGCCATCGCCGACTCCCAGATTAACACTCGGTTCACGAAAGTAAGTTGGCAGTAGCTGCGCATGGCAATCGGTGAAATGAAGGATACGGGCATTACCAAATGCCGGTATTTCGTAGAAATCAGACGGTGCTTTTCGTTGTGAAAATGCCGAACGCGGGAGCAACCCTGCTGCTCCGGCCAACCCCATTAAACGAACAAATTCTCTTCGACTGATACTCACCTTAGCCTCCCCCTTGATTACGGTTATATTGCTTGACAGGTATGATTCCAGGCAATACCCCTTAGGGGATGGCGGCAATCAAGTTGGGATAGACTATTGCCAGACCTCACAAGGCTTCCACTCCGGCACACACCATTCGTCGGGCCGCCGACT
>JAPUFZ010000344.1 GCA_027293245.1 Gammaproteobacteria bacterium | reverse complement strand
TCCGCTAAAACCTATGCCGATTCTTTCAATCAGGACAGGGAATTTTATTCCTTTTACCGAAGCATGAACGCCTATCAAAACAGTTTCGGAAATAATCAGGATCTAATCGTGCTAAGTCCAGACTCAGATTATTTCAAGTATTTTAAGTATTCGACACCGCAATAATTATCCAGCGAGTGGATTGCTAAATCAAAAAAACGGGCGGTTAGCGTGCCGCCTTTTTTTTTGCGAGAAAAATATGAATTGGGGTGATTTACTGGCCGCGCTGGCACTGGTGATGATAATCGAAGGCCTAATCCCTTTTATCAGTCCTCGGGGCTATAAAAATACCATGCAACAATTAGTCGCGATGCCCGAGTCGACCTTGAGAAACATTGGATTCGGATTGATACTCTGTGGCGTTGTGTTCCTGTATCTGGTTCGTAGTTAACAGCTCAGGCAAGTTATATTCTTGGATACCGCCCTATCACAGTACTGTAGAATAATATGAGTAGTCACTTGAGTAATCGCTGGCTCTTGCCCGATGGTGTTCAGGAAACCCTGCCGCCCGATGCGCAGGCTGTGGAACTGTTACGTCGAAAAATACTGCAAACTTACCACCTGGCCGGATACGACCTGGTGATGCCGGCAATGATCGAGTATATGGATTCATTGTTAACCGGGACCGCCCAGTCTCTTGATACCAAGACTTTTGCCCTGGTCGATCAGTTGTCCGGAAAGCAAATGGGCGTTCGTTCCGACATGACCCCCCAGGTCGCCCGCATCGATGCACACCTGCTGGCCGATGACTTACGCAAAAATCGCGTCACCCGCCTGTGTTATTGCGGCCACCTGTTGCACGCGAAGGCGGAGGGTATAAGTTCCAGCCGTACGCCATTGCAAATTGGCGCCGAAATATTCGGCATCGACAGCATAGCGGCCGATATCGAAGTGGTTTGTTTAATGATTGAGACCCTGCATACGGCCGGTCTGGATACGATTTCAATCGATATCGGCCACGTTGGCATCTTTCGCAGCCTGGTGCGCGATACCAGTCTCGATCCGGACCAGGAAAATCGCCTGTTTGATATGCTACAACGCAAATCGATTCCTGAATTGCAGGAATACCTGCAACACCTGCCTCTGCAGGAGCCGATTAGAAAACAGTTTTTCCAACTCGCATTGCTGAATGGTGATATTTCGATTATTCAGCAAGCACGGGAGGAGTACGCGAATGCTGCCGATGATTTGACGGCATCGCTCAATCACATGGAATCGGTAGTGAAAGCAGTACAAGCTCGATTTCCAGTTACCTTAATCCATTGTGATCTGTCTGAATTGCGTGGTTATAGTTACCATACCGGGCTGGTTTTTGCAGCCTTCCTGCCCGGACATGGAAGGGAAATAGCCCGTGGTGGTCGCTACGATGATGTTGGCAGCGTGTTCGGGAATGCCCGTCCGGCTACCGGTTTTAGTGCCGACCTGCTCACCCTGTATCATCTTTCAGGTGCGGCCGATGCGTTTGAGGCAGGCATACTGGCGCCCGATAACGACGATCCGGAATTACAAAAAACAATAAAGGCATTACGCAAGGACAAACAACGGGTCATCGTCGATCTCACCGGCGGTAAGGGCCGGCCGGAGGACCAACACTGCAACAGAAGGCTTGTCCACGGACCCGATGGCTGGGTAGTAGAAGGGTCTGGGAGATGACAATGTTGAAATCAGAGCCAGAACAGTACGCCCGTTCGAGCTGGCCTTGTGACTATTTAATTAACACTCCGGTGGAGTATTGAGTGGCAAATTCAGTTGTAGTTATCGGTACTCAATGGGGTGACGAGGGCAAGGGCAAGATTGTTGACCTGCTCAGCGATGCGGCCAAAGCCGTGGTGCGTTTTCAGGGCGGGCATAATGCCGGACATACGCTGGTAATCGATGGTGCGAAAACTGTATTGCATTTAATACCCTCCGGGATATTGCACGATCATGTTGTCTGCCTGATTGGTAATGGTGTAGTACTGTCTCCAGAAGCTCTGTTGAAGGAGGTTGATCAA
The DNA here is from genome assembly GCA_027293245.1 of Gammaproteobacteria bacterium. Taxonomy (GTDB): domain Bacteria; phylum Pseudomonadota; class Gammaproteobacteria. The sequence goes on along the minus strand of JAPUFZ010000344.1, from coordinate 2,546 downwards.
CTTGAGGCGAGTGGGATACCAGCACGTGAACGTATCATCATCAGTGAATCCTGCCCCCTGATATTGCCTTATCATATCTCCCTGGATGCGGCCCGCGAAGCTGCGTTAGGCAAAAAAGCTATCGGTACAACAGGACGCGGCATCGGACCCTGCTACGAAGACAAGGCTGCCCGGCGAGGCGTACGTGTTGGCGATTTAATGGATGCAGAGCGGTTTGCGACACGCCTGCGGGAAGTGCTCGACTATCACAATTTTGTACTCGAGCATTACTATCACTTTGATCCCCTCGACTATGCGCAGGTGCTCGACCAGGCCCTGCAGCAGGCCGAGGTCCTACGACCCATGGTTGGCGACGTTCCAGCGAAGCTACACCAACTCCGCGAACAGGGAGAAAAAATTATGTTTGAAGGCGCCCAGGGCGCCTTGCTAGACATCGACCATGGCACATATCCATTTGTTACTTCGTCGACTACGATTGCTGGTGGCGCAGCCGCCGGTTCCGGTGTCGGGCCGCGCGATCTGGAATACATACTCGGCATCGTCAAGGCCTATACCACCCGGGTCGGCAGCGGTCCGTTTCCTACCGAACTGGAGGATGCCTGTGGCCGGCACATGGGCGATCAAGGTCACGAATTCGGTGCGACTACCGGGCGTAAACGCCGTTGTGGGTGGCTCGATATCGTCGCTTTAAAACGTTCCTTTAAAATCAATTCAGTGACCGGGCTGTGTATTACCAAACTCGACGTACTCGATGGACTCGAAACTTTAAAAATAGCCGTGGCCTATCGATACCAGGGTCAGGAAGTTGACACGCTACCGCTTAGCGCGGATAGCCTGGCAGCCTGCGAACCGGTTTATATGGAAATGCCAGGCTGGCAGGAATCGACTTTTGGGGCGAAGTCCTACCAGGATTTACCCCCGGCAGCGGTCGATTACCTGAAAAAAATCGAAGAATTGTGCGGCGTACCCATCGATATCATCTCTACCGGCCCCGAACGCCAGCAAACCATCATCCTGCGACATCCTTTCGCCGACTAGTCCAGACTCATCTCGGGCTTCGCTGCCGGGGATGAATTCGTCGAAATGTTGCTGGCAAAATTGCTAGAATAGACAACAATTAGTGATGCTGGAGCAGTTTATTTCCTGCCCAAAGATATATGGACAAGTACCGGACAAACTGAATCGTTGATGAACAGGTTAGTCAAAAGCATAGGCTTGATTGCCGCACTGGCAAGTACTGGCCCGTTATTCGCTGGACAGAGCTTATGGCAGGATGCAACCCCTGCGACAAGAACCAGTGAAAACGAAGTCACCTCAATTCACTATTTCGACAGTAATGAGCAGGCCTTACGCGACTTTTTGGTACTGGTTCCGGGTGAAAATACCGGCAGTAAAGGATTAACGATACAGCTACCGATGCCTGATGGTTCACTGGCCAGCTTTAGCATCGTCGAATCTCCGGTCATGCAGGCCGAACTGGCAGCCAGCTTCCCTCACATTAAAACATTCAAAGTTTATGGTATCGATGATCCTGCTGCTTCAGGCCGTGTCGACATTTCTCAAAAAGGTTTCCGAGCGATGTTGCATACCTCGCAGGGGCGCGTATTTATCGATCCGCAGGTCCAGGGTTCGGGTCGGTATATGGCTCGATCACGCGATTCAGTTCAGAGCAATACGACATTTATGTGTAGTACAGGTGAATTGATGTCTAATCGATCGAGTCAATTTTTTTCCAGGAACCCGATAGCCCAGAGGATCCAGGGAAGTTATCTGACTTATCGGCTCGCAGTATCGGCTACGCCCGAATATGTCACTGCGGTACAAGGTATCGGAACCCCACTCGATGACGCTATGGCAGAAATTGTTACCGCGATCAACCGCGTTAATCAAATATACGAACGCGACCTGGGTATCCGCCTGGTGCTGATTGCGAATAATAATCTGCTGATAGACGATCTAGACGTTAATGGCTTTTCAAACAATGATCAGTTCGCATTGCTAGGAGAAAATCAGACCTGGGTTGACAATACCATTGGTATTGCCAATTATGATATTGGACATATTTTCAGTACCGGTGATGGTGGTGTCGCAACACTAGAATCTGTTTGTGACAATAGTACGAGCCTGGCACTGGCGGATCAGGGGACTGCCGCGATGGGGGTAACCGGTCTTTCCAATCCAGCCGGTGACCTGTTTTATATCGATTTCGTCGCGCACGAAATTGGCCATCAGTTTGGAGCTAACCATAGCTTTAATGGTACAACAGATTCATGCGGCGCTGGAAACAGGAACGCAACCACTGCTTTCGAGCCAGGCAGCGGCTCCACGATCATGGCTTATGCAGGCATTTGTGGCCTGGAAAACATCCAGCCAAGCAGCGATGCGACATTTCACGCGGGTTCGATGTCGGAAATCCATAACTTTACTGTTACTGACGGTACCTGCAATGGTACGCTCAATGCCAGCAATCCGACCGATCCCGTCGCCAGTGCTGGTATGGATCGAACCATTCCTGTGGGTACGCCATTTATGTTACAGGGCACTGG
>JAPUFZ010000343.1 GCA_027293245.1 Gammaproteobacteria bacterium | reverse complement strand
TTTAGGCGTCTGCCTGACATCGTTTCGGTTTGCTTGCCGGGCTCGCGTTGCTCAGCTGCTATCCCGGGGGAGTTCGGTTTTACCAATGGGTACAATCTCTCGTGCTAGTAGAGGAAAGAATAGGAGTCCCCTGCCAAAAGTCTAGCCATCTAGTTCTAGCAATAAAACCGGCACGTCCCGAATGGCACTGCCTTAAGGGTAAAATCACTATAAATCAAAAGTATCGTCATCCCGGGCTTGACCGAAACGTCGGACCGCCGGTATCCAGTAAATTGCTTGCTTTCAGCGACCCTGGATCCCGGCTCGGAGGCCGGGATGAGGCTAATTTGGGCTTAAGGCAGTGCCATTCGGCACGTCCCCTATTATTGAGTTTCAACCGGGAGTTCAGGCGCGTGGGTTATGTCTATCAAGGAAGATATAAGGCTGACCTGGCTGAGTAAAGACGGTTACCATCTGAAATTGTCGCGTTACCTGGTGCTTAGCGGTTCAACTTTCAAAGCTTCATTATTGCCCTGGCCTCGTCGGGGCCGACAACCCTGGCGCCGAGGCGTTCGATAATCTCCACTGCACGCTCTACCAGCATGCCATTGCTGGCCAGCACACCCTTGTCGAGAAAAATATTATCTTCCAGGCCAACGCGCACATTGCCGCCCAGTAATACTGCCTGGGCTACCATCGGCATCTCCATTCTGGATATACCAAAACCTGCCCAGATAGCATCGGCGGGTAATGCCGCTTTCATCGCCGACATGGTTTCGGTGTCGGCGCCTGCGCCCCAGGGGATGCCGAGGCAGATCTGGAACATCGGTGGCGCATCGATCAGACCGTCATCGATCAAGCTGCGGGCGAGTCTGATTTGCCCCAGGTCGAAAACTTCCAGTTCGGGCTTAACTCCTATTTCCTGGGCCATTTTTGCCATCGTGCGCAGGTAGGGCGGGGTATTGATATAAGTGTAATTACCACCGAAATTCATCGTGCCGCAGTCGAGGCTGCAGATATCCGGTTGACAGGCGACCACATGCGCGAGGCGTTCTTCGGGTCCTATCATATCGGTCCCCGGTCCAGGCATCGAAGGATCGTCTTCGCTCGGTACCCAGTCGCCACCCATGCCCGCGGTCAGGTTGATTACCATGTCGACACCGCTATCGCGGATCAGGCCGACAGTTTGTTTGAACAGTTCCGGATCGCGTGATCCCTGACCAGTCTCCGGGTCGCGTACGTGCACATGCACCACGGCAGCGCCGGCTTTGGCCGCCTCAATCGCTGAATTAGCGATCTGTTCCGGCGTGATCGGTACCAGGTTGCTTCTGCTGGTGGTATCTCCTGCACCGGTAACAGCACAGGTAATAATAACGTCGTAATTCATGCTCATTAATCTCTTTGGGTAAATGAATCCGCCTAGGAGCCTGTCCGAGAATAGAAAGTCTACTGCAGAAAAGCCATTTTGGCCCATTTTCCCGCTCATTTTCGTTAAATATGAGTAACTATTCGCCTCAAATGACCGAAAAAATGAACTCAAAATGGCTTTCCCTCGCTACGACTCCTATTCTCGGACAGGCTCCTAGGCATCTGTCGAATTTGGTGAATATGGAACGCTTCCCCAGGCCCTGGTTAATATATTTAACGCTTGTGTTCCTGTCTGGCTGTGTAGTAGTCGATCCCCAGGATGAGCCAAACGAGGCGGCCAGTAAAATCAACGTGCAACTCGGTATCGGTTATTTACAGCAAAACAATATGGTATTAGCGAGTGAAAAACTGAAAAAAGCCTTACGTCAGGACCCTGAATCAGCCTCGGCGCATAACGCCTATGCGATTCTCCAGGATCGCCTTGCACAGACGGAAAAAGCAGAAGAGCATTACAAAATTGCCACTGAACTTGATCCTGACAATTCCCAGGCAGCAAATAATTATGGCGCATTTTTATGCCGTAATAACCGGGAAGCAGAGTCAGAGGCCTATTTTTTACAGGCGCTTAAAAATCCATTGTATAGCACGCCGGAATTTGCCTATACCAATGCTGCATTGTGCCTGATCAGGATTAAGGAAGTCGAGAGGGCACGCGTTTACCTGAGAAAAGCCCTGGCCGCGAAAAATGATTTTCCAATTGCAGTGTTTAGTATGGCCGAGCTGTTTTATGACGATCAAAATTTCAAAGATGCAAAAAGATATATCGATCGTTTCCACCTGGTAGCAAAACCGACGGCCAGTAGTCTTTGGTTGTCTATCAGGACAGAGCGGCAACTGGGCAACAACCTGGCCGTCGAGGAACTTGCAGGCAGACTGCAGAAAGATTTCCCTGATTCGGACGAATATAAATCCTGGTTGGCGCTAAACTAAAATGGCAGTTTCAGATACCACCCAGGAAGAAGATATCAAGTCCACCAGCAATGGGCCTGGAGACCTGTTGCGGGCCGGCAGAATTGAAATGGGAATGTCGCTTGAGGATGTAGCATCTCGTATGCACTTGAGTACCGGCATCGTAGAGGCAATCGAAGAAAATAATTTCAGTGATATAACCGCCCCCATTTTCGTCAAGGGCTATTTAAGGGCCTATGCCAGGATGGTTTCTCTCGACGAAAATGAAATGATTCAACAATATGTCGAGTATTATTCCAACGACGATCCACCGATTGCTTCTACCAGTAAACTGCTACCGGAGATATCGACGTCGGATAGACGCATCAAATGGGTTACCTACCTGGTTATTATTCTACTGAGCGCTTTACTGGCTGTCTGGTGGTGGAATAAATACCAGACCACGACCGATGTGGTATCTCTGGACGCACAGCAGACCACCGAAATTGACCCGGTTGAAATAGCTGAGGAAACCCAGCGCTTAGAAATTGAAGCCGAATCTGAAGTTACTGTCTACACATCGGTAACAGACACACCAGGCCTGACCGTCTCAGCACCCGTAATCGACTCAGTGGCCGTAACAGACACATCGGCGGCGGACACGCCAGTCGTCGTAACAGACTCATCGATCGTAACCGATTCATCGGAAGTGACAGACAGCCCAGAAACACCCGTAGAGGTTAATGTCCCTGCAGCGGTCGAAGTGGATATTGAGGTCGCTGTTTTGACAACTGCCGAACCTGTACCGGCGCCGGATGATACTGTTCAGATCGAGGCGGAAGTGGAAAGCGAAGCGGAACAGGAATCAGATGCCGAGCCAGTTGAACTATCCGATACTATCACGCGTATGGCCGCAGGTTCAGACCAGCTTGGTTTGGTTGTTAACGCGGATTCCTGGGTCGAAATTAACGATGCCAATGGAAACCGCCTGGTGTACAGACTGGCACGCGCCTATCAGAAGTTTAATTTGACCGGCAAGGCACCGTTCACGATTTTCCTGGGCAATGGTTATGGCGTTGAAGTTAGCTTTAATGATGAACCAATTGATATTATTAGTCGTATCAGAAGTGACAATACCGTACGGATTAAGGTAGGCGGATAGTGTTCGAAGACGGTGACATCGATATGGTTTTTCAAAACGATATCAAAATTTCGTAAGCCATGTTTGTTATTTATTCAAATTGCAGATTACTGCTGTCCTTTGTTGCCGGTGTGATATTTCCAGGTAAATCATGAACGATCAAATTCAGGTGATTCGCGGAATGCACGATATTCTGCCGGTTGACATGCCTGTCTGGAACCAGCTTGAAGATAGCTACCGGAGATTGGCTGAATCCTATGGCTACCAGCAGATTCGCACCCCGATCGTGGAAAAAACTGCCCTGTTTCAACGTTCTATCGGTGAAGTTACCGATATCGTCGAAAAAGAAATGTACAGCTTCTCCGATCGAAATGGCGACAGCCTGAGTCTGCGCCCGGAAAATACTGCGGGCGTCGTGCGGGCAGGGCTTGAAAACGGATTGCTGAATGATGCGCAGCTCCGGCTCTGGTACTGGGGACCTATGTTCCGTCATGAACGACCACAAAAAGGTCGATATCGCCAGTTTTATCAATTGGGCGCCGAGACTTTCGGTATGGCCGGTGCCGATATAGAGGCTGAATTGATTTTTCTCGCCGAGCGTTTCTGGAATCGGCTTGGCCTCCAGGGTATCGAATTACAGATCAATAGCCTGGGTAGCAGTGAATGTCGAAATAAATTCCGGCAAAAACTGGTGACTTATTTCAGAGATTGTTACCAGTCCCTCGACGAAGACAGTGCTCGCCGGCTCGAAACCAATCCGTTACGCATACTGGATAGCAAGAATCCAGAGATGCAATCTTTAATCGATGCTGCGCCGCGGCTAATTGACAATCTCGATCAGCAGTCCAGTGAACATTTTTCGCAGTTAACCGAAATACTTGATTATGCCGGGGTCTCATACGAGCTGAACCCGAGACTGGTCAGGGGGCTGGATTATTATTGCCATACAGTATTCGAATGGGTCACCAATACCCTGGGGGCCCAGGGCACGGTTTGTGGCGGTGGGCGCTATGATGGACTGGTAGAACAACTGGGAGGTCGCGCCAACACCGCGGCTGGATTTTCCATGGGCTGTGAGCGAATCATCGCCATGCTGATCGATCAGGACCAGGCGCATGCGGCAAAATCCTGTGATGTCTACTTGCTTTCTCGGGGCGAACAATCGGCGCGTGTCGCACAGAAATTATCAGAATCGTTACGTGATTTTATGCCGAACTTATCCATGCTGGTTCACTCTGGTGGCGGTAGTTTTAAAAGTCAAATGCGCAAAGCGGATAAGTCAGGTGCGCGGATTGCGTTAATTCTGGGGGAATCAGAAATTGAAGCGCAAACAGTCAGTGTCAAATTTTTGCGTGAAGAGACTGAGCAAATAGAAATAGCACAGGTCGATTTGCCTGACAGGCTGTTGGCCTGGATAGAGCAAAGTAATATTTAGAGGATATTATGGAAACCGACGAAGAACAGGTCGAAAAACTGAAGCAGTGGTGGAACGAAAACGGCCGAGCAGTAATAGCTGGTATTGTCATTGGCCTGAGTGGCCTGTTTGGCTACCGCTATTGGGTAGATATGCACGAAGCCGCTGCAGAAGCTGCCTCGGTACATTTTACCAAAATGGTAACTGCGCTCGAAACCAGTGATAGCGCCATTATAGATTTGCAGGCTAATATACTGATTGCTGAATATTCCGATACCGAGTACGCGATTCTCGCTCGATTCGCGCTCGCACGTAATTTTGTTGAAAATGGTGAATACGAAAAGGCCGGGCACGAGTTAGAACAGATCATTGGTTCGGTGGGTGAAAATCCGCTCGGATTTCTGGCCCGCAATCGACTGGCTATTGTTCAATTGCAATTGGCTCGGCCGGAGCAGGCGCTAGCGACGCTCTCGGTCGAAATTCCCCCTGCTTTTCGTGCGGCCGTGGAAGAGCTTAAGGGCGATATCTACGCCAGCCTGAGTAAAAACGGTGAGGCAGCGAGGGCTTACCGAAAGGCCCAGGGTGAAATCCCGGCGCCGGCAAATGCCGAATTTTTGCAGCAAAAGCTCGATGACCTGGGAACTGCAGGTTAATTCATGCTAAATCGAGTTTTGATCCTGGTGATAATTGGCGCCTCGCTGCTGCAACAAGCCTGTACCGACAAAGACAATAGCGAGCCACCGGCGCCTTTGACCAAAATAGATGCGCCATTGTATCTGGTGGTTGACTGGAGAACAGATACCGGCGCCGGAATCGAAAATGCATCCTATAATATGCAGCCCTTGCTGATTCAGGACCAGATATTCAGTATCGATACCGAAGGAGAAGTACAGAGTATCAATGCAAAAAATGGCAGGGTGACCTGGTATGCGTTTACTCGCCTGCAGGCTATCACCGGACTATCGGGCCAGGATGGTGTGCTCATCGCCAGTTCGAGAAACGGAGATTTAAACGCCTATGACATTCTTGAAAATAACCTCCGACAGCGTTGGTCTATCCGGTTGAATGGCGAGATTCGTGCGGTACCGGTGATCTCGGATGCGCAGGTTTTCGTGCGCACTGTGGATGGTAAGCTATCGGCGCTGTCGATGCTCGACGGTAGTATTCAATGGACTATATCTCGTCGGGTCCCGGCCCTGTCATTAACTGGTAATAGTCGGCCGCTGGTGCAGGGTGATCTGGTCATCGCCGGATTTGACGATGGTAAGATAACTGCATTTAGTCGCAGTGATGGGCAGACGGTATGGAATACCACGGTTAGTAATCCTGCCGGACGTACTGAAATAGAACGCCTGGTCGATCTCGATGGACAGTTTATCCTGAAGGACGGTATCATTTATATCAGTTCCTATCAGGGAAGGCTTGCGGCGATTCAGGCCATCGACGGCAATGTATTGTGGTCGCGCAAATTTTCGAGCTATCAATCCATAGTAGCCGACGAAGAAGCCCTCTACCTGAGTAACGATAGTAGCCATATATGGTCTATTGACCGTAGAACCGGAAGCGCATTCTGGAAGCAGGAAGTATTGCATGCACGCAAGATAACGGCGCCTTTGCTGATAGATAATAACATGCTGGTAGTTGCCGACCTGGAAGGTTATGTGCACTGGTTCGACAAGTCAGATGGTAGCTTGCTAGGGCGCGTTCGTCCCAGCGAGGCGCGCCATATCGCGCAGCCGCTGGTCTGGCAAGATAGAGTATTAGTAATCGATAGTGAAGGTATGCTGTCCTCACTGGGTATCTATACTCCCTAGCCGTTCTAATGGGGTTTCTAGCCGTTCTAATGGGGTTTCGACAATGATTCCGGTGGTTGCACTGATAGGTCGTCCCAATGTAGGTAAATCGACCCTTTTCAACGTATTGACTCGTAGTCGTGATGCGATAGTCGCGAGCGAGCCAGGATTAACACGTGATCGTCAGTATGGGATCGGACGGCGTGGTTCGAGGAAATTCATCATTGTCGATACCGGTGGATTAAGTGGCAAGAAACAGGATCTGGACGACTTAATGGCCAGGCAAACCCTGTTAGCTCTTGAGGAAGCCGACGAGGTGCTGTT
>JAPUFZ010000342.1 GCA_027293245.1 Gammaproteobacteria bacterium | reverse complement strand
ACGTCAAGAATTAAACCAAAAATGCGCCTAAAGGGCAATCAAATCATGCATCCTGAGTCGCATTCCATGTTAGATACACCTTATTACTACGGAACTTTTATCATGCTACGGCAACAATTCGGACAAGCTCGCAATCTGCAGGCTATGGCCCAGTAAATCAGGTAAAATCGGAAAACCCTAACCCCGGATAAAGTGATAAACTTGGTTTTTTTTCGTCAGGCCCGCGCCAGTTTATGATTCGATACCAGGTTCGAAGCAGTAAGCCCGCCACTCACTATTTCGAGGTAAAAATAAGCATCGATAACCCGGATCCGGCGGGCCAGTGCCTGCGCATGCCTAACTGGATACCGGGTAGTTACATGATACGAGATTTCGCCAAAAATCTGCTGAGCGTACAAGCCCGTAGTGGTGACCGGGTGGTCGACATGCGGCAGCTGGACAAATCGAACTGGTGTCTTGAACCCTGCAGTGGGCCAGTGGTTATAGAATATCTGGTTTATGCCTGGGACCTGTCAGTACGCGCGGCCCATCTGGACCAAACCCACGGTTATTACAATGGCACCAGTTTGTTTATGGAAGTCACGGGCCAGTCGCAGAAACCCTGTGAAGTGCTAATCGAAAAGCCCCCGGCTGATTATTGTAGCCACTGGAAATTGGCCACTACGCTGCAACCAGTGGATACAGCGCCGTTTGAATTCGGACTTTATGCGGCCAGCGATTATGACGATTTGATCGATCACCCGGTAGAAATGGGTGATTTCACGCAAATACGCTTTGAAGCCTGTGGTATTCCACACGATATCATCCTCAGTGGCCGTTTTAGCTGTGACCAGGAGCGGCTGCGAAACGATCTGAAAAAAATCTGTCAACATCATATCCGCTTTTTTGGCGAGCCGGCGCCGATGGCGTCCTACCAGTTTCTGGTGATGGTCGTGGGTCAGGGTTATGGCGGACTCGAGCATCGTTCGAGTACCAGCCTGATGTGTGAGCGCGACAGTCTTCCGCAAACAGGGCAAACCGAAGTCACCGAAAACTATCGAGAATTCCTCGGGCTCTGCAGTCATGAGTATTTCCACACATGGAATGTCAAACGTATTAAACCCGCCGCTTACCAGCCCTACGATTTACAACAGGAGGTCTATACCGATCTGCTCTGGGCATTCGAAGGCATCACCTCTTATTACGACGACCTTGCCCTTGTTCGCTGTGGCCTGATCGATGAATCATCTTATTTAGAATTACTCGCACAGACCATGACCCGGGTGCAACGCGGCAAGGGAAGTCGCCGGCAGTCTGTGGCTGAATCGAGTTTTAATGCCTGGACCAAATTTTATAAAGCGGATGAAAATGCGCAGAATGCGATCGTCAGTTACTACGCCAAGGGTTGTTTGATTGCCCTGTGTATCGATTTGAAAATGCGCCAGCTAAGCCGGTCTCGCGTTAGTCTGGACGATGTTATGCGCCAGTTGTGGCAGGTGCAGCTCGAGACCGGTGCCGGTATCGAGACACAAACGATTCAGGACTTGATCGCTTCAATGATCGAAACTGATTTGCACGAATTTTTGCATCTTCTAATATATACCAGTGCTGAACTGCCCCTGAAGGAATTACTTGCCTCGGTCGGGGTTGAATTAACCCTAAGGCAAACGGCTAACCAGAAGGATAAGGGTGGCCTTAAGAAGGAGGGGCCATTGCCTGAGGTTGAACTTGGCGCCTTTTTGCAGGAAAAGGAGGCTGGTCTGCAAATAGCCCGTATTAGCGAAGATGGCGCGGCACAAAACGCAGGACTGTCGGCCAACGACGTCATTATTGCGGTAAACGGATTGAAGTTGACGCTGGCCAAACTCGAACAACAGTTATTGCTGGCCAGTGTTGGTGAGTTTTGGAAAATACATGCTTTCAGGCGCGACGAACTAATGGAGTTTAACCTGGAACTGGTAGCGGCACCCAGGAATACCGTCGTATTACAGGCAGGTGAACAACATGCGTCACGTAAGGACTGGTTGAAGGGCGATTGACTCGGTGATTGACGGGGTGATTGACGAGGTCTCACATTCCCACATAGTACAACTGTGTTCGCAGGGAAAACTCGATCGCAATAGCCTCGGTGGCGGCGAACCCAGGCTGCTTGAAATTATGGCCTTGCTGGGCATAAGGTCTCGAATTGGCAATCAATTCGTAGAAATCGATTCAACCATCGATCTATTGAACCTGGAACAGGTTCAGGCGCAAATCGGTGATAGCGATGTTGTAGACTCGTTTGAATGGCAGTACCGGTTGCTAACCGAATCGACCAATGCCGATGTTCTAAAACGATTTGAAAACCAGCAAAAGCCGTGCATAGCGCTGGCGGAAATGCAGACCAGTGGTAAGGGGCGGCGCGGGCGACACTGGATATCCCCGTTTGCCCGAAACATATATTGCACTATCGGTATTTCCAGGTCGATCAAGCCGCACAACCTGGGGTTGATCAGCATAGTCACTGGAATCGGGCTGTGTAAGGCGCTAAACCACAGTGGTGTCAACGGTGTGATGCTGAAGTGGCCCAATGACATTTATTATCAAAATCAAAAACTGGGAGGCATATTGATCGAATCGAGGCCAACCACAGCGAATCATTATCATTTCGCGATTGGCATTGGTATTAATGTATCGATGACAGCAGAAGACCTGGAAGACATACCACAGGCGGCGACCAGTGTGAACTTGATTTGCGGTAATCCTATTTCCCGCAATTTGTTACTGGCGCAGGTGATTCGGCAGGTCGTGCCGATGATTCATGGTTTCGATGAATCCTCAATTCCTCGACTGATCGAGGAATTCAATGAATTTGATGCCTTTCACAATCAGCGAATCCGCGTGACTACTTCCAGCCGGACAATTTACGGTGTGAACAGGGGTATCAACACCAGTGGACAATTGGAGCTTGAGACGGAGCAGGGACGACAGCAGTTTTCGGCAGCGGATATATCCATCAGGGGCATGGAATAATGTTATTGCTGGACCTGGGTAACAGCGCAATCAAGGCTCAATGGTGGCGTGACGATGAACTCCAGAATAGTTTCAGTTGTCGTTTCAAGACTGGTTGGTTAGCCCGGTTCAAGGCCTATCTGGGGCTAGTCAAAGCCGGTCGCGCTTACTACTCGTCGGTACTCGGCGAGCAGGCTGAAGTAGAATTTATCGAGTCCCTCGGACAGATTTTTGATGTCGACAAGATGGTGAAATTTATTTCGCTGAAGTCGTCTCACGGTGTGCGCAATGCCTACCCGGTAGCCGAAGGACTCGGTGTCGATCGGTGGTTGTGCCTGCTCGGGGCCGCCGCACGGGTACGGCAGGATGTTGTCATTATCGATGCCGGTAGCGCGATTACGATTGACCTGATGCGAGCTGACGGGCAGCATCTGGGGGGCGCGATTTTACCGGGGTTTAATACCACGATCGCAGGTTTTAAGCAGATTATGCGCACCGCTAATTTCGATCATCCGGATATTCTAAAAACCGATGAACCGGGTTGTTCTACCGAAGCCTGTATTCATATAGACTATGGTTCGACCGACCCGCTAATTGTCAGGCAGCTGGTGGACCGCTGGATTGAGCGACTCGCAGCCGACGCCGTAGTGATTGTTACCGGTGGTGATGCCAGCCGCATCGAGAAGCATGCAAGGCATCGGTTTCTAATAATGCCCGATCTGGTGTTTCACGGGATGCGGCGACAACTGGAAAGCCAGCAATGAAGATATTTTTTAGCCTGTTATTAATTGCCAATATTGCTTTTGGGTTAATGCAGTGGTTGCTGCCCTATGATCAGCTGTTCCAGAAAAACAAGAAATTCCCGGTGGCCGAAGAATTGCGTCTGCTGGACGAGCCGATTGAATCCAGCCTGATCACCGAAACTGGAGTCAGTGAGCCGGAACAGGCAGGTGAATTGCTGGTTGTAGAGGAAACCATCGACACACGCCTGTGTTACACCATAGGACCGTTTAAGGACAGGACCCGGGCACTGGAAGTCAGTCGCCGATATTCGAACCGCCAGGTCAAAACCGAATTGAAATCCAGCCCCGAAAAAGAGTACCTTGGAGTGATGGTTTATCTGACTGGCAATAAAAGCCGGCAGGACGCGATCGATACCGCAGAGGAGCTCGCGACCAAGGGTTTCCGTGACTATCTAATCATCAACGAACCTGGTAAATCAAATGCTCTGTCGCTAGGCGTATTTGGCCTGAAGAAAAATGCCGATCGACATGTAACACGCCTGAAAAAGCTAAATTACCCGGCGAAATCCGAGCCGCGCTACCGCGAACGCACCATATACTGGGTCTACAACGAGCAATCTATCGACAGGGATCTACTCACTTTGCTGGATGCTGATGATGCCGCCAATGGCATCGGCCAGATCCCGCAGCAGTGCTCCTGAACGGGGATATAGTTCTGAAAAATTATTTGCTGTGGGGCAACCGTGTCGCATCAAAAAATCTAATTTATTCAATCCCTAATACTGTTTGCCACAGCATTTCCACTTCGATAGTTTCTGCCTGACTGAGCGACGTAAGAATATCGTTTTTTATTCGTTTATTATCGATAGTTCTCGTTTGATCCAGCATAATATCTGAATCAGCCTTCAGGTTGTCACGTGACTTGATTCGGAAACGTAACGGAGCGGCGTCATCTATAAGTTGCGTCGTTAATGGTAGTACGGTTGTACTGGGATGGTTTGCTTCATTGAGTAAATCACTCTGCATGACTACACAGGGGCGTATCTTCCCGGCTTCTGTACCCCTGGACGGATTAAAGTTAGCAAGATATATGCTGCCCCGTCTAAAAGTCATTGCCCAAACCATCATGACTGGCTGCTTCTAAATCCACAGCAGTCTGGATTGCCTGTTCCCTGGTTTTGAGTGAGGCAGCCTGAATTTTCTGGCGGAGCGCTTCCTTATCGAGCTGTTTTAGATAATTTCTGACCGCGCTTCGAATGACGTTGCTTCGGGTGGTGTGTAAACGTGATGAAAGCCGGTTCAATAGCGCATCGAACTCATGGTCTGCTTTTACAGTGATCGTTTTCATGGTAATACCTTGGTAATACTAAAACAAGTATAGACTAAAGAACGTAAAATTATAAGAGGCAATTGCTAGTTATCGAGCAATCTATCGACAGCTATCTACTCACTTTGTCGGATGCTGATGATGTCGCCAATGGCATCGGCCAGATCCGGCAGCAGTGTCCCTGAACGGGATATAACACTTGCCAATATCTGGCAAAAACACTAGAATTCGCGCCTCTCGAAAGGGCGGATGGGACGCAAGATCCCGTCAACCTGGCACCGCTTAGACGCGGTCATACAGTAAATCTATTATGCCGGCGTAGCTCAGTTGGTAGAGCAACTGACTTGTAATCAGTAGGTCCGGGGTTCGACTCCTCGTGCCGGCACCACTTTTGTATTAAAAATCAATTACTTATTATAATTTGCAAACAACATCATTTTGCGGGTATACGCCGGGTCTACACTGGGTCTACGCCAGAACGAGTATTCGCAACAAATAAAACATCTCTCGAGCGTTTCTGCCAATACCTGTCCCTTGGTGGCGTCAATTTAGTACCTAGTAAATCAGCTGGAGAGGATTCCTAAGCCTTCATCAGGTTGGGGTTCCTCTTTCT
>JAPUFZ010000341.1 GCA_027293245.1 Gammaproteobacteria bacterium | reverse complement strand
TGACGCCGCTGTAATCCCAGAGCACTGACCAGAAGTCTTCCTTTTCGTCAATTGACCATCGATAGAGTTCGTCATAGCCACCAAATGACTGGTTGCAATGGTCATTCACGAACAACCTGAATTCATTCATCAACGACTGGTTAATTTGATCTTGACTAGGAGCCCATAAGGCCGCTGATTGGTTCATAGAATTTTCACCAGATCGATCAAATTAAAAGATCGCCATTTTACTCTGGATTGATTCGGCATAACATGGCTAGATAAACTTTTTCAGTGGCGGTCGGTGATCCCGCGTAATCATTCGATTCTGTCGAGCAAACTTTGGGGAGAGTATTTCAATGAGTAAAAATCTCGGCATTCCAACACGTGACTTGATTGGTTATCGTGACCAGTACCCGCCTGTCGTTTGGCCCAACGAGGCCCGTATTGCGGTTAATTTCTGTATCAATTACGAGGAGGGTGGGGAACGTTGTGTCTTAAATGGAGACGATTGCTCCGAAGAACGCCTTTCAGATGTGGCGGTCAATGCGCGGCTGGGCCGGCGAGATCTGAACATTGAATCCAGTTATGAATATGGCTCGCGAGTCGGTTACTGGCGCATACTCAAAGCCTTTAACGAACGTGGCCTACCGGCTACGGTGAACCTGGTCGGTCTGGCCGGCGAACAAAATCCGCACGCATTGCGTGCCATGATCGACGCCGGTTTTGATCTGCAACCGCATGGATGGCGATGGATTGACTACGACACCCTTTCCGAAGCAGAGGAACGAGAACACATTGCTAAAAGCGTAAAGCAGGTGGAAGCTTTAACTGGTGCGGCACCGCTGGGTTACTATGCCGGCCTGCCATCGATGAATACCCGCCGCCTGGTTGTCGAAGCGGGCAGTTTCCTGTTCGATTCGGATGTTTACAACGATGATCTACCTTACTGGTCAACCGACTACCCAGACCTGTTACTGATGCCCTATTCACTCGATACCAATGACTCGAAATTTGGACGCGGCGAACACGATTACCAGCTCGGTTCAGAATTTGTTACTTATATCAGGGATAGTTTCGATCAGCTCTATGCCGAGGGAGAAACTACCCCGAAAATGATGACCATCGGCATGCACGCCAGATTGCTGGGACGCCCCGGACGCATCGGTGCCCTGCATCAAATACTCGATTACATGACTGGACATGACCGCGTGTGGATATGCCGTCGTGAGGATATTGCCAGGCACTGGCTGGCGCATTACGCGGATTTGAAAATTGGAATTTAGAGTTAGTCTTAACCGCTACAATCTGATTGATAAGGTGACGGAGGGATTAAATTTTAGTCACTCCGTCACCTTTAATTTATCCCTACCTGGGTCACCAAGAATGACAACAGGCTGGTGAAACTCAAGAATTTCAGTGTCGATTATAGAGCGCGACCCATGATCTTTGTCAGTCCAACTGAGTGTTCAGGCAATGTATGATGTATCCACCGTCACGCCCCCACCGCAGCACTGACTTCGTTCATCGCATCGAGCAACGGCATGGCTTCAATACCACCCCGCATCGGGAAGCACTCCTTGCCTTTGTGAACAAGAATACGCCGTGCTGCTGCAATGTCGTCGGCCGCATTATGAAAGCCGCGATCAACTGTCGGTGCGCTGCTGAGTTTGACCTCAATCGCCCAGCATTGGCCAGGTGCAAATTCCATTACAAGGTCAGCCTCTGCGCCAGCTCCTGTGCGATAGAAATATGGGCGCGCCTTTCCCCTGGATGCGTCAATTAAATTTTCTATGACAAAGCCTTCCCAGCTTTTCCCTGAAACAGCATGGCTTCGCAACGCATCCATAGATTGCAGGTTAAGCAACGCATGCAGGATTCCGCTATCGCGCACGAAAGGTCGCGGTGATTTAACAAGACGCTTGCCGGTGTTAACGGACCAGGGTTGTAAAGTTCGAACTAATAGGAGTTTCTCGAGAATATCGAGATAACGCGATATGGTGTGTCCGCTCACGCCCAGTGACCGTGCAAATCGCTGAGCGTTGAACAATTCACCTTGATCATTGGCAAGCATCCGCCAGAAGCGAGCTAGTTGGTCCGTCGCGACCTGCAAACCGAACTGAGGTATATCGCGTTCCAGATAGGTCTGGATGAAATCCAGGCGCCATTGAAGCGATGCATCTTCATCCTGGCGCATGTAGCTCTCGGGAAACCCGCCTTTCAGCCAGAGGCCATCGATCACGCTTTGCGCATTTTCGGTTCTGTTCTGATCGTTCCTGATGATCTCGCGAAAGGTCAACGGCGCCATCTCTACATAACTGATACGGCCTGCCAGGCTTTCAGATGATTGGCGCAGCAAATCCATCGAAGCCGAACCGAGAATAAGAAACTTCCCAGCCATCTCTTCCATGCGCCGCCTTTGATCAATTTGACCGCGCAGCACCTGAAATATTTCAGGTGCTCGCTGCACTTCGTCCAATATGATCAGGTGGTCCGCGTATGCAGAAAAATAGCTATCTGGATCGTCAAGCAATTGCCGGTCAGATGGGTTTTCCAAATCGAGGTAGCGCATTTTTTGTCCAGCCTCAGCCGCGATCACGCGAGCCAATGTGGTTTTTCCTACCTGCCTGGGACCGACAAGAGCCACGCTATCAAATTGATCCAGGCGGCGGTGAACGAGGTCCAAGATTTCACGCTTAATCATCATCGCATTCTTGCACCGACAGTTCATATTTGCAAGGTTAAATTGGCTCAGGGGAGGGTTAAAGGTAACGGAGGGGTTAAAATTTAATCCCTCCGTCACCTTTAATACCTACCATAAATCAACAGCATCGTCATACCGGGCTTGACCGAAACGTCGGACCGCCGGTATCCAGTAAATTGGTTGCTTTCAGCGACCCTGGATCCCGGCTCGGAGGCCGGGATGACGCTAATTCTGGGCTTAAGGCAGTGCTATTCCCTCCGTCACCTTTAATTCAACCAGGACCTTACTCCCGAGGTGGGACTATGCTCCTAGCGTCCCTTCCAGACCGGTTCGCGTTTCTCGGCGAAAGCTTTAAAACCTTCGAGTCCATCCTCACTACCGTAGAGGATATCAACGCTCTCAAACTGGCGCTTGGTAATACGGTTCAGTGCGTCCTGAAATTTCATGCCTTCGGTTTCGCGAGCGACTTCCTTGATGGTAGCGAATACCAGCGGTGGTCCAGCTTCGAGCTGTTCGGCAATTTCCCAGACTCGTTCCGATAGTTTATCGGCCGGCAGGATTTCATTTACCAGTCCCCAGCGACGGGCTTCCTGCACGTCCATCCAGCGGCCGGTGTAGAGCATTTCCATGGCGATGTGGTAGGGAATCCGTTTCGGGAGTTTAAGCGTTGCGGCATCTGCCAGGGTTCCGGCTTTGATTTCGGGTAGTGCAAACGAAGAATGATCGGAGGCATAGATCAGGTCAGCCGAGAGTGCGAGTTCGAAACCACCGCCAACCGCCATACCGTTTACCTCGGCGATCACCGGCTTGTTAAGACCGCGTAATTCCTGCAGGCCAGCGAATCCACCAACACCATAGTTACTATCGACAGCGTCGCCGTCGGCCGCTGCCTTGAGGTCCCAGCCGGCGGAAAAAAACTTGTCACCAGCGGTGCGTATAATCGCCACGCGTAAATCAGGATCGTCGCGGAATTCTTTAAAAGTCTCACCCATCAGGCGACTGGTGACCAGATCGATAGCATTGGCCTTGGGGCGATCGAGGGTAACTTCGAAAATGCCACCGACTCGTTTGGTTTTTATCACTTCAGACATGGGTTTATTTCTCCTGTAAGACAATGAGCGCGTCCGCAGCGAATACACCTTCGCCCTGTGCGCGCACTAATAGTGGGTTGACGTCGAGTTCCGCCAGTTCGTCGGCCTCGGCTATTGCATAATTCTGTATCGCCAGTATCACCTCGACCAGGGCTTCGATATCAGCCCTTGGCTTGCCACGATAGCCGGTGAGCAAGGGTGCTGATTTTAATTCGGTGAGCACATTTTCAATGTCACTTCGGCCCGCGGGCACGAGTAGAGTTCGAATATCTTTCATGATCTCGACCAGAATACCACCGCTGCCGATGCTCAGTACCAGGCCGAACTGGGGATCGCGGGTGACGCCGACGATGAGTTCGGCGACGACCGAGTCTACCATCGATTCGAGATACAACTGGTCGCTTAGTTCGAGCAAAGACGTCGCTGCCTCGGCAACTTCACAGGCAGAATGCAGATTCAGGCGTACCGCATTGGTTTCGGTCTTGTGGGCGATACCCAGTGCTTTTAGGACCAGTGGATAGCCCAGTGTGCTGGCACTGTCCAGCGCCTGTTGTACCGAACTGACAGTTTCATTCGCGGGTATCGGCACATTGAACTCGGCCAGTTTATGTTTGGCTTCGGCCTCATTGAGCGTGATTTTATCGCATTCTGTTAGCCTCAGCTGCAATAGCGGCTCGCTTTCTGTCCGGCGCCATGCGCTGCCGATATCCGCGGCAATCTCTGCCGCCTGCAGGGCCTCGTCAATACCGTAGAGACTGACGATGCCTTTTCGCATGAATGCTTCGGTATAGTCTTCCGAAATATTCTCCGGCATCGAAATTACAAACGCACCTTTTGCGCGCTGGGCCTTGAGTGCCGAGTCAAAAGCCTCGACCGCAATATGCCATTCCCAGTCGTCGCAGCGCTGTCGATGCGGAAAGTCGAGAATGAGAAAATTCAGGTCGAAATAGTTGCCGACCATGCCGTTATAGGCTGCGGTCATGACTTCGGCATTACCCCAGCAATAGGTGTGATAGTCGAGAGGATTGGCGACTGTAACCAGTGGCCCAAGGGCGGCTTCTACCGGTTGTTTTTGATGCTCATCCAGCGTTGGAAAATAGACTTTCCTGCCCACTGCTGAATCGGCAATAATACTCGCCTCGCCGCCTGAACAACTCATCGACGATAGCCGATAGCCATCGAGTGTTCCGCAAACATGCAATAGTTTCAATGACTCCAGAAAGGTCGAAATAGAATGCGCCTGGCCAAAACCATAGCGCCACAGGAATGCCTCGGTAGCGGCCCGTGATCCGGCCAGCGATGCGGTGTGTGACAGGGTAGTGGCTTGCGCCTGTTCGCTTTTGCCCACTTTGAAGACCACGATCGGCTTGCCAAGGGCGCGGGATTTTTTCGCCAGCGCCTCCATGCCGGTAATCGAGTCGAAGCCTTCGATGTATAATCCCACAGTGCTGACACGCGGGTCATCGAGTAGCGTCAGGGCCAGGTCCGACATGCCGACCAGGGCCTGGTTGCCGACCGTGAGAATATAGGCCAGTGGCAGGCCTCTTTGCTGCATGGTGAAGTTAACCGCGATATTCGACGACTGCGCAATAATGGCGACACCGGTTTGGCCGGCTTCGAGCCTGCGCCCACCCTGCTGGTCGGGCCACAATAAGGCAGCGTCGGCATAGTTGATAAAGCCATAACAATTGGGGCCGAGAACCGGCATATCCCCGGCCGCTTCGATCAGTGCCGATTGTAGCTGGCCACCGGTTTCGTCGGCCTCAAGAAAACCCGAGGCATAGCAAACTGCGCCACCGGCTCCGTTTGCCTGAAGCGATTTGATTACTTCAATAGTGAGGTGGCGATTGACGCCGACAAAGGCGGCATCGGGGCAGCCGGGCAAGTCTTCCACCGAGGCAAATGCTGGAAAACCATTGACTTCTTTTTT
>JAPUFZ010000340.1 GCA_027293245.1 Gammaproteobacteria bacterium | reverse complement strand
GTGTAAATTTGTACCGCCAGGCGGTACGAATCCTCGAGTAATTCCTGTTCCTGAATGTATCGTTTATTCACAAAGGTTTTTTCACGAAAGTTTTTTCACGAAACGCGTTTGCCGTGGAAATTAAAGCAGCTATGATACGTGGGCCATGCCAATAATCCTATCCCCGATGTTTCGCATCGCAACCAACAGCAATAAACAATGAGCGACAAACTCTACCTGTCTGCGCAGCAGTTACTCGAGGATTCGTTTAAACTCGGCGCGCAAATCATCAAACATGGTTTTCGACCAACCATCATAATCGCGATCTGGCGTGGCGGCACACCGATGGGAATCGCGGTACAGGAATTGCTGGCCTGGTTCGGTATCGAGACCGATCACATCGCCATACGCACCTCGTCATACCAGGGCATCGACGGTCGTTCAAATGAAATCCGCATCCATGGTATGAATTACCTGATCAAGAATTGCCGCCATCAGGATCGCCTTTTGATAGTCGATGACGTGTTTGATACGGGCCTGACAATTCAATCGGTTATTGCCCACCTGACTGACAAGGCAAGGATGAATACACCGCACGACATTCGCGTAGCCGTGCCCTACTATAAACCAACCCGCAACAAGACCGGCAAGGCACCCGATTACTACCTGCACGAAACCGAACAGTGGTTGAAGTACCCCCATTCACTGGAAGGACTGAGCGTCGAGGAAATTGCCCAGCATCGGCCCGAACTTTACGCAATTATTAAGGATTGTTTGTAGCCCTGATTTTACTCACAAAAGTAAAATTTTAACCTCATTCCGGAATCCGATCCTTCGTCATGCCGGGCTTGACCCGGTATCCACTCAGATCGAAACCCGTGTTGATCGGAAGCTAGTGTTACGATGGATTCCGGCTCGGAGGCCGGAATGACGAAGGGGTGCCGAAATCAAAACTCAATAACATGCATATCAAAGCCGAGGCCATCGCGAATCCTGCGGCCAGTAAAAAAGCATAGTTAAGAGAAAATTCACCGATCAGACCGGCAAACAATGCACCTAGCATGCCGACACCATCGAGCAGGGTAAATACGATTCCGAGTGTGGTTGCCTCGGATTTCCCTGAATAGTCAACTGCGGCCGCAAGTACCACGGGTCGGATGCTGGTCAACAAGGCAGCCGCCGGCAATAAACCGGTCACCACCCAGCCAAGGCCCGAACCCAGCCCGGCGAGAGTGGCAAACAGGCTGCTCATAATCAGTGTGATTACAATTAAGGGTTTACGGCCCCTGCGATCGGTGTATTTACCGGCAAACGGTTGAAAAATGGTGCCAATTAACAGCATCGTCGCAAATATAAGACCCGCGTTGAAGGGAGTTAGTCCATGTTCTGATTGCAGGTAAAGTGGTGTCATACTGAGGATTGCAATCAGCGACAAGTTATATAAAACCATTACCAGGATCAGCAACTTCCCTGGACCGGTTAGCCAGTGCCTGACCAGTCCATTCAAGTCGATGGCTGAAATTTTGTTACCGGCAGTAGCACCGATACGGGTTGCGATGGGAATAAACAAGATCCCCATCAAAAAAGCCGGAATTACCAGGATCTGCAAACTGGTTTGCCAGTCGAAGAAACCCAGCAAAAAACCAGTCGCCAGAGGTCCTAATACCTCGGCGCCGATACCCCCGCCGACGGCATGAATACCCAGTACCTGTGCGCGCCTTTTCGGCATCTCCTTGACCAGTACCCCGGTCGCAACCGGATGCCAAAAAGCATCGCCCATGACACCGAAGGCGAGTAACAGGGTAATCGCCCAGAACCCTGATACCAGGGTTGCCGAGAAATAGCCTATCGCTACCCACCAGAAGCTGAGCAGCATCAGGTATCCGGGATGAGTCGAGCGATCGGCGAAAATGCCCGCTGGTATATAGGCGAGCGCGGCACCGAGACCATTAATTGTCAGAATCAGCCCCACCTCGGTCGGGCCCAGGCCCATGCTCGCGGCTATCGCCGGCGCCAGTAACCAGATGGTCCCGGCAACCCAGTCATTGACCATGTGCCCAAGTGACAGGGAACCCAGCAGAAATCGATGATGTGGTGTTAGTGGGAGCACACTATCGACCAATGGCTGCCAGGATTCTTGGATAATAAAACCCCAGCGTTAATGCTCTGATTAGCATAAAAAGACTCAGGCTCAAAAACAGTCCATGATTACCCCACCAGGGTATCAGTACGCTCAGTAGTAGCAGGTAAGCAAGCATAGAAAACAGCATCGCATTGCGCATTTCCCGGGTATAACCGGCGCCGATAAATATACCATCCAGCTGGAAACTCCAGATTGATATCAGCGGTGAAATAATCATCCACGGCAGGTAAACGGCAGCGGCATCCAGCACGCTGTCAATGTTAGTGAACAAGCCGAGAATAGGCTTCCCAAAAAACAGGTACATCAGGCTTACCAGGCCTGCGATAATCGCTGCCCACAGGCTGGTCAATTTTACCGAGCGACTAAACTGCTTGCGCCTGCCCGCGCCATAGGCACTGCCAGTGAGCGCTTCGGCCGCATGCGCGAAACCGTCGAGCCCATAAGCCATTATGCTTTGCAAATGCAAAAGTATGGCATTGGCGGCCAGCACCACTTCTCCCATTTTGGCGCTCAGGGCAGTGAAGTAGGCAAATGAAAACACCAGGCAAAGCGTACGAATGAAGATATTACCATTGGCGCTCATTAATTGAACGAGTGCATGGCGCTCAACCAGTCTTTGCCAATCGAATTGTTTTATCGCAGTCAATATTGGCTGGCGTAGCAATATGAAACCGCAGAAAACCGCCAGGTACTCGGCGATGACCGTGGCCAGAGCGACACCTTCAACGCCCATACCAAAGACGATGACAAACAACACATCCAGCAGCATATTGCTGATATTCAATATGAGCTGCAGGACAAACGCCTTACCGGTGTTATGCATGCCGATAAAGACACCGGTAAACACATAGATGAGCAGGGTTGCCGGAGCGCTCCAGATACGGATTCCGGCGTAGCTTGCGGTTAATTGCTCGACTTCCACGCTGCTTTCGAGCAGGTACAACGCGAAGCCGATGACTGGACGACTCAGCAATATGATCAGAAAGCCCAGCATTAATGCCAGCAACAGTACGCGCAACAGGGTATCGGACAATGCCTGTTGATCATTGGCGCCCAGGGCACGGGCGACAAAACCAGTGGTGCCCATGCGCAAGAAGCCAAAACCCCAGAATAGAAAACTGAATATTAATGCCCCGAGGGCAACAGCACCCATCGCCTGCGGTTCAGGTAAACGTCCGACCACCGCGGTGTCGACCGCACCAACCAGCGGGACCGAAATATTCGAAATCATTATCGGCCCGGCGAGCGCCCAGACCTTACGGTGAGTGATAGTCGAATCTATCGATATATTCATCGAGTATTCATCAATAACGATCAGTTAAAATGAATTATATGGCTGTACAGAGATGCGGGACTGGCCGATTCGAGATTGCTGCCTGGTCAAATCACACCGCTCTCTCTAAGCACTTCTATCTGCTCGGAAGATAGTCCAATATCACCCAGTACGGCGTCAGTATCCTGGCCTGCACGGGCACAATAATCGTCAAATTCGGGACCATCGCTGGCGTAGGTAAATGCGGCGATCGGTGCGGTTAACGGGCTATCTTGCAGGCGATGAAATTGACTGCCGGGTGCCCGTTGCAACTGCTCCTGTTTTAGCATTTCGTATAAATCACGTACCCGGGCGGCCGGCACATCGTCTTCGTTTAAGCGTAATTCCCAATGCGATGTATCCTGTTTTTCGAAACACTGCTGCATCTCCCTGCGCAAACAATCTGCATTCTCGAATAGCGAAACCACATCACCAGCATTTTGCTCGATAATTGACGAGTCGAGTTTCAGGCTAGAAAACAATCTCTGGTGTTGATCAAAGGTATAGGCACCCACCATGATCGCATCGTCGCTACAGGCGAACACACCGTATCCAGGTCGATGACTTAGATTACCCATCCTGGCCGGTGTTTTACCCGCATCGATGGCCGCCAGAACCAACGGAGACATCATCATCAGAGCCGCGTCGAGCATGTTGACTTCAATCACCTGGCCTTTACCGGTGCGGGTACTCTGATACAACGCAGTGGCGATGGCGAAAGCTGCCTGGGCCCCGGTGCCATAGTCAATCAAGGGGGGTCCGACGCGCATTCGTGGCTGGGCTGGTTCGCCATTAACCGACATCATGCCGCTGAATGCCTGAATCACGGTGTCATATGCGGGCCGCCCACTGAATTCATTGTCGCTGCCAAAGCCAGTCAATGAACAGTAAATTAACTTCGGATTAATCGCCAGCGCCATTTGCGCTCCTAGCCCGTAGCTTGCCAGTCCGTGGGTGTAATTTTCCACCAGTACATCGGCCGATTCGATCAATTGCCGGGCAATTTCACAGCCCTCAGCCCGGGTCAAATCCAGGCAAATCGATTTCTTTCCCTGGTTGTTGGCAAGATATCCCACCGAAAGACCATTCCGGGTCCTTTCTGAATCGGCACCATCGGTTCGTACCATGTCCAGGTTTCGCGGTGATTCAATCTTGATCACCTCTGCACCCATCACAGCCAGCTGATAACTGGCAAAGGGTCCGGCGTATACATGGGTAAAATCCAGTACCCGAATGCCCTCAAATGCGCGCATGGAATGCCTCAAGGGTTGTCTTTGACGGGGTCATGATGCGACTTGCTCGACCGGGGTATGGTTAAAGCTCGCCATTTGCCTGATGGTTTCAATGCCTCCCAACTGCTCGACCAGTTGTGCCTGGTCACTAAATGCGTTTCTATTGGCCTGCTCGGGATCCAGAATAGCGCGCAGTGAGGCCAGCATTTCATTTCGGATCGACTCATAATCGGGTTCAGCGACCAGGTTATTTAGTTCCCCGGGGTCGTTTTCCATATCGAATAGCAAATCAGGATTATCTTCTGCGAAGTAAATATACTTCCAGCGACCCTGACGTAGCATGAATGATCCCGTTGGGCTGCCGCCATCGTGATACTCGCTGAGGACTGGACGATCCGGATCTGGTTTTTTAATCAGTCTATGAAGCGTTCTGCTTTGCCATGGATATTGCGCGTCGCTTGCCTGGCCGGTGACAATGTATTCTATGGTACTAGCCAGGTCGGTGAGTGATACCGGGGTCGTATTGACGCCAGGTTCGATACCGGGACCCGTCAGGGTCATGGGTATGCCTACCGAATCCTCGTACATATAACATTTCCCCCAGATGCCGTGATTGCCGATTAGGTCACCATGGTCACTGGTATAGATGACTTGCGTATTCTCTAGAGCACCGCCTTCCTCCAGTGCTTTGAGCACCTGCCCAATATTATCATCCAGAAAGCTACACAAAGCGTAATAATTGTGTAAGCCCTCGACTCTATCATCGGGGTTAAAGTAATCATCGTAATTCCAGAATTTACGCATCGCATCAATCAC
>JAPUFZ010000034.1 GCA_027293245.1 Gammaproteobacteria bacterium | reverse complement strand
TCGGCAGAATATTTACAAAATCATCAATGTTCAATTGACGATTATTTTTGATCAGCGTATGATTCCGCGCCTTGCTAATATGCAGAATTCGGGGTGTAGCGCAGCCTGGTAGCGCAACTGCTTTGGGAGCAGTGGGTCGGGAGTTCGAATCTCTCCACCCCGACCAGTTTTTATAAGGTCGGTGCGAAAAATCTGAGCCTGTAGTCTTTAGCCTGTTCAACACCGACATTATTGATTAATCAACCCGAGGGTTGATTTAAAATGCCGCTCGTGCGGCAGGATGATATTTAAAGTTACTGCGCCCGTAGCTCATCAGGACAGAGCATCGGCCTTCTAAGCCGAGGGTAGCAGGTTCGAATCCTGCCGGGCGCGCCATTATTTATGGTGGGCGTAGCTCAGTTGGTAGAGTGCAAGATTGTGATTCTTGTTGTCGTGGGTTCGATCCCCATCGTCCACCCCATATTAATATGCCTGATCACGGCTATAAGAAGTCCGGGCACAGTGCCGCAGGGGGCAATTTCCGGGGTTTCAGTCACTAGCCCTGATGGCAATTACTGGTAAAAATACTGGTTAATCGATTGATAGACAATATAATCAGAGGTTCCCTGGAGCAATGAAAGCGAGTTATGTGCGAAAGTGGCGGAATTGGTAGACGCGCCAGATTTAGGTTCTGGTATCTTTGATGTGAGAGTTCGAGTCTCTCCTTTCGCACCATTTTAGCCAGGGGTTGCCGGATTTGGATCGGTATATCAAACTTTAGACCACCACCCGGTAAAAATCCCTATATCGAATATCACGAGATTTCATCATGCAAGTATCAATAGAAACCCTCGATGGTCTGGAGCGTCGGATGACGGTCCAGGTTCCTTCCGAGACCGTGACACAGGCAGTCGAAAAAAAGCTTAACGATTTGCGTAAGACGATAAAAATCGATGGCTTTAGACCAGGCAAGGTGCCACTGAAGGTAGTCCAGCAAAAATTTGGTGGGCACATTCGTCAGGAGGTGATCAGCGATGTTATCGAGTCGTCCTATCACCAGGCAATTACCCAGGAAAATGTTCGGCCGGCCGGTATGCCGAATATCGAGTCAGTTAATTCCAGGGATAAGGAGGATATGTCTTACACCGCGACTTTCGAAATTTACCCTGAAATTGAAAAACTGATATTCGATACCATAAAGGTTGAAAAGCCCGTGGCAGAGGTAACCGATGAAGATCATGAAGCCATGATTCAAAAGTTGCGTGAGCAGCGCAAGGAATGGTCTGAAGTCAAACGTCAGGCAGCCACGGGTGATCAGGTCATGGTTGACTTTGAAGGGCGCATTGACGGTCAAATTTTTGAAGGTGGAGCAGGCAAGGACATGCCGGTCGAGATCGGGGCCGGTGCGATGCTGGAAGAATTTGAAGCGGGCTTAAAAGGAATTAAAGCGGGTGAGGAAAAACAGGTCGAGGTTAACTTTCCCGACGACTATCATGGTAAGGAAGTAGCCGGTAAAAAAGCCGAATTTACGCTCAGGGCGACCCGTGTGAGCGAGGCAATTTTACCTGAAGTTGATGTATCTCTGGCCAGGTCATATGGCATTGAAGATGGTGACCTGGATAAATTCCGGGCCGATGTGCGTGATAAAATGGTTAACGAGCTGACCCAGAAAATCAAGCTCCAGATCAAAAATGCAGTGATGACAGGTTTGCTTGAAGAAAATGTTATTATCGCGCCTTCGGCATTGGTTGCAGAAGAAGTAAAATCTTTAAAACTAGAGGCCGCAAAGCGTATGGGGCAGGATATCGAGGCTATCGACAATTCTGCTTTACCCGATGATATGTTCCAGCAAGAGGCTGATAAGCGCGTTCGACTCGGATTACTGGTAGGTGAAGTAATCAAGAGTGAGAACATCGAACTCGATCAGGACCTGGTTGATTCGACCCTGGCTGAAATGGCGGCAGCCTACGAGCAGCCTGATCAGTTAAAAGAGTATTATCGTCAAAATAAGGATGCGCGGACCAGCCTGGAGAGTATGGTACTTGAAGATCAGGTAGTGAATCATATATTAAGCAAGGCCAAGGTAACGGAAAAACAAAGTAGTTTCGAAGAAATGACGAACAATTCAAATTAACTAACTGGAACCCCGCATGAGTTATTTAAAGATTAGCGCAGGATTGAATTCGACCTACCATAACCAGGACGAAGTGCAGGCTAATCTCGTGCCGATGGTAGTTGAACAGACTGCTCGCGGTGAACGAGCTTATGATATCTACTCACGTTTATTGAAAGAGCGCGTAATTTTCGTGGTCGGACCACTCGAAGATCAGATGGCAAATTTGATTGTCGCGCAATTATTGTATCTTGAATCGGAAAATCCCGACAAGGACATCTCTCTCTATATCAACAGCCCCGGCGGCGCAGTTTCAGCCGGTCTCGCAGTATACGACACCATGCAATTTATAAAACCTGACGTTAGCACCTTGTGTACTGGTCAGGCTGCAAGCATGGGGGCAATATTGCTGGCCGGGGGTTGTGCCGGAAAACGATACGGATTACCCCATTCCCGGGTGATGATCCATCAGCCTCTGGGCGGATTCCAGGGGCAGGCCTCGGACTTCGAGATTCATGCGAAAGAGATTCTGGCGGTACGTTCACGCCTCAACAAGTTACTCGCCAGGCATACGGGTAAGAAAGAATTGGAGATTGAAAAGGACACAGAGCGCGACAACTTTATGAGTGCGCAGGATTCAGTTGAATACGGATTGATTGATGAAGTTTTAACTTCGCGGGCTGATCCCGAAGAATAAGCTCAAATTAGTGATATTTTCAGTTGTACTCGGTGGATTGGTCTAATATTATCAGGTAAGTACCTGTTTCAGCCATAGCAAGCGGTAGTAGATTATGAGTAGCGACAAGTCCAATAAGGACGAGAAATTATTATATTGCTCTTTTTGTGGCAAGAGCCAACACGAAGTGCGAAAGCTGATCGCAGGACCTTCGGTTTTTATCTGTGATGAATGTGTCGATCTTTGCACCGACATCATCAGGGAAGAGATAAACGAGAAGGGCGAGGATTCCGAAAATAATCTGCCGATACCGCACGAAATCTACAAGGTGCTGGACGATTATGTCATCGGTCAGGATCGAGCCAAGAAAGTATTATCGGTTGCCGTATATAATCACTATAAGCGTCTCGAAGTGGGTCACGTCAAGGACGATATCGAGCTCTCGAAAAGCAATATTCTGCTGATTGGACCCACCGGATCGGGTAAAACATTACTCGCCGAGACCCTCGCACGCCTGTTGGACGTGCCTTTTGCGATAGCCGATGCGACCACACTGACCGAAGCAGGTTATGTCGGCGAAGATGTTGAAAACATCATCCAGAAGCTATTGCAGAAATGTGATTATGATGTTGAAAAAGCCCAGACAGGCATTGTCTACATCGATGAAATTGACAAAATTTCACGCAAATCTGATAACCCATCTATTACCCGTGATGTATCTGGGGAGGGTGTACAACAGGCCTTACTAAAACTGATTGAAGGCACGATTGCCTCGGTGCCTCCCCAGGGGGGTCGTAAACACCCGCAACAGGAGTTTTTGCAGGTAGATACCGGGAAAATTTTATTTATCTGTGGCGGGGCATTTTCGGGGCTTGACAAGGTCATACTCAGTCGCTCTGAGAAAAGCGGCATCGGTTTCGGCGCCGACGTCAAAAGTAAGGACAAGGAAAGCCTTTTTGGAGAGATTGTCAGTAAGGTTGAACCCGAGGATTTGATCAAATACGGATTGATTCCGGAATTTGTCGGGCGACTGCCAGTCGTGTCGACGCTGGAGGAACTGGACGAAGATGCGCTGGTGAAAATCCTCACAGAGCCCAAAAATGCAATTACCAAGCAGTATCAAAAAATGTTTGAAATCGAAGGATGCGAAATCGAGTTTCGCCCCGACTCGCTGAATGCAGTGGCGATCAAGGCGATGAAAAGGAAAACCGGCGCCCGCGGCTTACGTACCATCCTCGAAAATACCCTGCTTGATATCATGTATGACCTGCCGGCAATGGAAAATGTCAGTAAAATAGTCGTCGACGCGGCGGTCATTGATGGTAAGGCCCAACCCTACGTAATTTATGAGGGTGGCGAAATGCAACGAGTGGCTTCTGACGATTAGCAGGTTTGATCCTGAGGATATCCAGGCCCATGGTTGAAATGAAAGGTATTAGACCCATATAAACCGGACACACAGTGCTCGAGGCGATTATGTCAGATTCCCAAATTGTACCGCTCGCGGAAACACCGAACCGGCAATTGATTCCGGTTTTACCGCTGCGCGATGTCGTGGTTTACCCGCACATGGTGATACCCCTGTTTGTCGGGCGGGAGAAGTCGATTCTGGCGCTTGAAGCGGCCATGGCTGATAACAAGAAAATTCTGTTGTTGGCGCAAAAAAATGCCGAAGTAGATGACCCGGCCCACAAAGACCTTTACCAGATTGGTACACTGTCGACCATTTTACAAATGCTCAAACTGCCGGATGGCACGATTAAGGTGCTGGTTGAAGGCGGTGAACGTGTATTAGTCGATAGCATTCTGGAAACCAATGAATACTTCTCGGCCTCGGCTCAGGTACTGGAGAAAACGGTGCTGGTTGATGACCGCGAAGCCGAAGTATTGCTGCGCTCCGTGCTCAACCTGTTCGACCAGTACGTCAAGCTAAACAAAAAGGTGCCACCTGAAATTTTGACATCCCTGTCAGGCATCGATGATCCCAGTCGCCTGGCAGACACGATTGCGGCACACATGTCATTAAAGCTCGATGAAAAACAGGAAATACTCGAAATTCAGGATCCGCGTGAGCGTATCGAACATATCATGAGCAAGATCGAAGGTGAAATCGATCTGATGCAGATCGAGAAAAGAATTCGTGGTCGTGTCAAACAGCAAATGGAAAAAAGTCAGCGCGAGTACTATTTGAATGAACAAATGAAGGCCATTCAAAAAGAACTGGGCGATATGGAAGACGTTCCGAATGAGATTGACGATCTGCAAAATAAGATTGAAAAGTCTGGCATGTCCAAAGACGCGCGTGAAAAAGCCGATTCGGAACTTAACAAGCTCAAAATGATGTCACCCATGTCCGCTGAGGCCTCTGTGGTGAGAAATTATATTGACTGGCTGGTGAGTGTTCCCTGGAAGAAAAGGTCTAAAATTAGACGCGATCTGACAGCAGCGGAGCAGGTGCTTGAAGAAGACCACTATGGTCTGGACAAGGTTAAAGAACGCATTCTTGAATATCTGGCGGTACAGCAACGGGTGCGAAAGCTTAAGGGCCCGATACTATGCCTGGTTGGGCCTCCGGGCGTTGGTAAGACTTCACTGGGCCGGTCTATTGCGCGTGCCACCAACCGCAAGTTTTCACGCATGTCACTTGGTGGTGTGCGTGACGAATCTGAAATACGGGGGCACAGGCGTACCTATATCGGTTCGATGCCGGGCAAAATTATTCAGAATCTATCGAAGGTCAAGGTTCGAAATCCACTCTTTTTGCTCGACGAGATAGACAAGATGGCGATGGATTTTCGTGGCGACCCTGCCTCGGCATTGCTTGAAGTGCTCGATCCAGAACAAAATAACACCTTTTCTGATCACTATATGGAGGTCGATTTCGATCTCTCAGATGTGATGTTTGTAGCGACTTCCAATAGCATGAATATACCAGGGCCACTGCTCGATCGCATGGAGGTAATTCGTATTCCCGGTTACACGGAAGATGAAAAACTCAATATCGCATTGAAATACCTGGTGCCGAAACAGATTAAGGAAAATGGCTTGAAAGAAGAGGAAATTATTTTTAAGCAAAGTGCGATTCTTGAAATTATTCAACGTTATACTCGCGAAGCCGGAGTAAGAAATCTGGAGCGCGAGATATCGAAAATCTGCCGTAAGGTGGTTAAGAGTATGCTGCTTGATCCATCACTTAAAAAAATCAGAGTGAGCGCAAAGAATATTGGGGAATTCCTGGGCGGTAAGCGCTTTCGATTTGGATCCGCTGAAAATAAGGATCAGGTTGGCCAGGTGACTGGTCTGGCATGGACCGAGGTTGGTGGTGAACTGCTCACTATCGAATCGGCTGTGGTCGAAGGCAAGGGTAAATTTATACAGACTGGGCAACTGGGTGATGTCATGAAGGAGTCTATTCAGGCCGCGTTGACCGTAGTCCGGAGCCGCGCAGGAATCCTGGGTATTAACCCCGAGTTTAATGAAAGCAAGGATATTCATATCCATGTGCCTGAAGGTGGTACACCGAAAGATGGGCCGAGTGCCGGTGTCGGAATGTGTACGGCACTGGTTTCTGCATTAACTAAAATACCGGTCAGGGCTGAAGTGGCGATGACCGGTGAAATCACCTTACGCGGAGAAGTGTTGCCTATCGGCGGCCTGAAGGAAAAGCTTCTGGCCGCGCATCGAGGGGGAATTACTACCGTGCTAATACCACAGGAAAATGAGAAAGATCTGGCTGAAATCCCCGACAACATCAAGGCTAAACTGAAAATAATTCCGGTTCGTTGGATCGATCAGGTACTGGAAGTTGCACTCGTACATCAGCCTACACCGCTCCCATCAGCAATAGATCAGGCAGCGAGTACCACAAAAGTGAAAGTTAAGGATAAAAAATCACCCGATGTGCGGGCACACTAACCAATAGCCATAATTTAATTGGTAATTTTTCGTTTTTTACCTGATTTAGGTTGACCCAAAAGGCTCCTGTTGGTTTAATTCGCAGCTCTGGGAGGGTTGACCTGAGATATAACAGACAATCGTCTGCTGTAAATTATACTAATAATTATTGACTTTTTTGCCTATCCGCAGTGTGGATAGAAATTCTACAACTTAAACCAATGGTAAAAACATAATGAATAAATCAGAACTTATTGATGCGGTTTCAAATGAAGCCGACTTGAGCAAATCCGACGCTGCACGTGCTGTTGATGGTGTTATCGCATCCGTGACTCAGGCGTTGAAAGCAGGTGATCAGGTAACTGTTGTCGGCTTTGGTACCTTCCTGGTTCGTCAACGTAATGCTCGCGCCGGACGTAATCCTCGCACTGGTGAAACCATCCAGATTAAGGCATCAAAAGTTCCAGCATTTAAGGCTGGCAAAGCTCTAAAAGACGCTGTAAACTAGCGCGCCTTCAGCGACCGGGTGCTTAGCTCAGCTGGGAGAGCATCGCCCTTACAAGGCGAGGGTCGGGGGTTCGATCCCCTCAGCACCCACCAAATTACCGATCAGGAGTGGTAGTTCAGTTGGTTAGAATACCGGCCTGTCACGCCGGGGGTCGCGGGTTCGAGTCCCGTCCACTCCGCCAGTTATAAAAGCGCTTGTCGCGGCGCTTGGCCTTAAGAAATTTGTCTATCTGCCTCGTCTAGTGAATACCGGTCATGCTGCAAGCAATAAGAGATAAAACAACAGGCTGGATAGCCTATGCCATCATATTCCTGATCAGTGTTCAATTTGCGCTCTGGTGGGTCAATTCCTATATGGGTTGGGGTGAAGTTGCTCCTGCTGCT
>JAPUFZ010000339.1 GCA_027293245.1 Gammaproteobacteria bacterium | reverse complement strand
GAATAATCATGAAAGACTTACTTAATCTATTAAGGAAGCAGGGGCAGAATAATAATTTTGACCATATCCGAATTAGTTTGGCTTCGCCTGATATGGTGAGATCATGGTCTTACGGTGAGGTCAAAAAACCGGAAACCATCAACTACCGTACCTTCAAGCCCGAGCGTGATGGATTATTTTGCGCCAAGGTATTTGGCCCAATAAAGGATTTCGAATGCCTTTGTGGCAAGTACAAACGGCTCAAACATCGCGGCGTAGTCTGCGAAAAATGCGGCGTCGAAGTGACCCAGACCAAGGTCCGGCGTGAGCGCATGGGCCATATAGAACTCGCCTGCCCAATCGCGCATATCTGGTTTCTCAAGTCGCTGCCGTCGCGCATCGGCCTGTTGCTGGATATGACACTGCGCGATATTGAGCGTGTGCTCTATTTTGAAGGATTTGTGGTTATAGATCCGGGTATGACCACGCTCGAAAAGGGCCAGTTATTGACCGACGAGACCTATCTCGAGGCGATCGAGGAATTTGGTGATGACTTCAATGCCAAGATGGGTGCGGAAGCGATTTTCGAATTGTTGAAACAAGTTGACCTGCAGGTTGAAGCCCAGCAGCTGCGCGACGATATCGAAAACACCAGGTCGGAAACCAAGTTCAAGCGCTTGTCGAAGCGCTTAAAACTGGTTGAAGCTTTCATCGATTCCGGCAACAAGCCGCAATGGATGGTAATGACGGTATTACCGGTATTGCCACCTGATTTACGCCCGCTGGTACCACTCGATGGTGGCCGTTTTGCTACCTCGGACCTCAACGATTTATATCGTCGAGTGATTAACCGTAACAATCGTCTGAAACGTCTGCTCGAACTCAGCGCGCCAGACATAATCGTGCGTAATGAAAAACGCATGCTGCAGGAATCTGTCGATGCGCTACTCGATAACGGTCGACGCGGTCGTGCGATTACAGGAACTAACAAACGTCCGTTGAAATCCCTGTCAGATATGATCAAGGGCAAGCAAGGTCGCTTCCGTCAGAACCTGCTGGGTAAACGAGTTGACTACTCGGGTCGTTCGGTCATCGTCGTCGGCCCGACATTGAAATTACACCAGTGTGGTCTGCCGAAGAAAATGGCGCTGGAATTGTTCAAACCCTTCATATTCAGCAAATTACAATTGCGTGGTCTGGCGACCACGATCAAGGCGGCGAAGAAGCTGGTCGAGCGGGAAGTAGCCGAGGTCTGGGATATCCTTGAAGAAGTCATTCGTGAACACCCGATCATGCTTAACCGTGCGCCGACTTTGCATCGGCTCGGAATCCAGGCATTTGAGCCAATTCTGATCGAGGGCAAGGCAATACAACTGCATCCACTGGTATGTACTGCTTTCAATGCTGACTTTGACGGCGACCAGATGGCGGTACACGTGCCTTTATCAATCGAGGCACAGCTCGAAGTGCGTACCCTGATGATGTCGACAAACAATATTCTGTCGCCGGCTAACGGTAAGCCGATCATCGTACCGACACAGGATATTATCCTCGGTCTTTATTACATGACCCGGGATAAAATCAATGTGCAGGGTGAAGGCATGGTGTTCGCAGATTCGAAAGAGGCGTTACGCGCTTATCACACCAAGGTGGTGGGGCTGCATGCCAAAATCAGGTGTCGGGTGGTAGAGTATCAGATCGATGATGATGGCAATAAAGTCAAAGTCATTCGTCTGGTCGACACTACCGTGGGTCGCGCAATCCTGAGTGATCTGTTGCCGGAGGGCCTGTCCTTCGATCAGATCAACATGACCCTGGATAAGAAAAATGTGTCGAACTTGATCGACGCCTGTTATCGCGAAGTTGGACTAAAGGAAACCGTCATTCTCGCCGATCAGTTGATGTATACAGGCTATCACTACGCGACTAAATCGGGTATCTCGATCGGTGTCAATGACATGATCATACCCGATTCAAAAGCGGAGTTGATCGCTAACGCCGAGAAAGAAATCAAGGGAATCGAAAAACAATGGACCACGGGTCTGGTGACCTCCGGTGAGCGTTATAACAAGGTAGTCGACATCTGGTCGCATACAAACGACAAGGTAGCGCGGGCGATGATGGACGAGATTGGCAAGGAAAAGGTCATCGATGCCGAGGGTAACGAAGTCGTACAGGATTCGTTTAACTCGATATTCATAATGGCTGATTCCGGCGCGCGTGGTTCAGCTGCACAAATCAGGCAGCTGGCTGGTATGCGTGGACTGATGGCGAAGCCGGATGGTTCAATTATTGAAAATGCGATTACTGCAAACTTCCGTGAAGGTCTCGATGTACTTCAATATTTCATCTCTACCCACGGTGCGCGTAAAGGACTGGCCGATACGGCATTGAAAACAGCCAACTCCGGGTACCTGACACGGCGCCTGGTCGATGTCTCGCAGGACCTGGTGGTTAACATGGACGATTGTGGTACCGAACAGGGTATCGAATTACGTCCTGTTATCGAGGGCGGTGATATTGTTGTCGAACTTGGCGAACGGGTACTGGGCCGTGTGTTACAACAGGATCTGGAAGATGCTGAAGGCAAGGTCCTGATAGCAAGGGGCACCTTAATCGAGGAAAGTGAAGTTGATTTGATCAACGACATCGGTGTCGATGAACTTATCGTGCGCTCGGCAGTGACCTGCGAAGCGCGACATGGTCTGTGCGTGAAATGTTACGGTCGTGAACTGGCGCGCGGGCACCTGGTTGGCAAAGGTGAGGCTGTAGGCGTCATCGCGGCACAATCGATTGGTGAACCCGGAACCCAGTTAACCATGCGCACCTTCCATATTGGTGGCGCCGCGAGTAGTTCGGCTTCGGTTAATAGTATCGAGATCAAGAATGCCGGTACAACCCGGTTTCATAATGTCAAGGTGGTGGAAAATTCGGCCGGCAAACTGATCGCAGTATCGCGCTCCGGAGAAGTCGGTATCATCGACGCTGATGGTCGCGAGAAAGAACGTTATAAAATTCCTTACGGCTCTGAATTTGCCATAAAAGATGGTAAAAAAGCCAAGGCTGGTCAAACCCTGGCGAACTGGGACCCGCATATGCACCCGGTGATTACCGAGGTTGCCGGCAAGGTCAAGTTTTCTGATTTTGTCGAAGCGGTAACGGTCCAACACAAGCTTGATGAGATGACCGGTCTGGGTTCGATAGAAATCATGGCCGATTCAATTCGCTCCAATGCCGGTAAGGAACTACATCCTACCATCGGGCTGATCGATGCCAAGGGTAAAGCGCTATGTTATGCCGGAACCAACATCCCAGCGCATTATATGCTGCCCGGGGGCGCTCTGGTAAACGTTGAAGATGGAGCCTCTATCAAGGTGGGTGACGGATTAGCGCGAATTCCGCAGGAAACCTCGAAGAATCGCGATATCACCGGTGGTTTACCCCGCGTGGCGGACCTGTTTGAAGCAAGAAAGCCGAAAGAGCCGGCAATCATGGCAGAAATGACCGGTACCGTCTCTTATGGCAAGGAAACCAAGGGCAAGAAACGTCTG
The DNA here is from genome assembly GCA_027293245.1 of Gammaproteobacteria bacterium. GTDB lineage: Bacteria > Pseudomonadota > Gammaproteobacteria. Next base: position 4,420 of record JAPUFZ010000339.1, on the reverse strand, counting down.
GTTATCACCAATAGCGATGGCGAGTCGATCGAAACCCTGATTCATAAATTTCGCCACATAAATGTGTTCGAAGGTGAGCATGTCGAGAAAGGAGAATTGCTGGTTGATGGTGAACTCGATTCACACGACATTGTACGGGTCAAGGGCCTCAAGGACCTGACTAACTATATGGTCAACGAAGTGCAGGACGTGTATCGCTTGCAGGGTGTGGCTATCAACGACAAGCACATCGAGGTGATCGTACGCCAGATGTTGCGTAAAGTGACCATTGTGAATGGTGGTGATACGCGTTTGTTGCGGGGTGACCAGGTCGATAAGGCGCGTGTACTCGATACTAACGACAAGGCAATCGCGATGAACAAGACGCCGGCAACCTATGAACAGGATTTGCTGGGTATTACCAAGGCATCGTTGGTAACCGAATCGTTTATTTCCGCCGCGTCGTTCCAGGAGACTACACGCGTACTCACCGAAGCAGCCGTGCGAGGTGCGAAGGATGACCTCCGTGGGCTCAAGGAAAATGTTATTGTCGGCCGTCTGATTCCAGCTGGAACGGGGCAGACATACCATGAAGAACGCCGGCGCATGCGTATACAACCGATTATGCCAATCATGCCGGAATCGGAATCTGAGGAAATAGTTATCGAAGCAACGGATGAAGCGACTCCGGTGGAAGCGACAGTATCCGACTAAGGGCCTTAAAAGCCAGCAAATAAGCGGTTGACAGGAGGCGGTTTCGTCCCTAAAATTCCGCCCCCTGATAGCAGGCTATACAGTCATATGTATAGCCTGTTGTTTATTGTGGGAAGCTCTGAATTATTCCTTAATGAATTCTTAAGAGATCGAAAACAGAAGTATTCTGTTTTTTCATTTACAAGCAAAATCAATGGCTTACAGCCACGGACTTTGCCTGAGCTTCCATGTGCAACCGGCAGGCCAAAAATAACTAGGTCCTGCTTTTATAGATGTGAAATTTAGTAGTCTGCTCGCAGGAGAGTTGAATCGATGGCAACAGTTAACCAGTTGGTACGTAAACCGCGTCAGTCAAAACGCTCAAAGAGTAACGTACCTGCACTCGAGGCATCCCCGCAAAAGCGTGGTGTTTGTACCCGGGTTTATACAACGACACCAAAAAAGCCTAACTCAGCATTGAGGAAAGTGGCCCGGGTGCGGTTGACCACTGGTTATGAAGTCGCATCTTATATTGGTGGTGAAGGCCACAATTTACAGGAGCACTCGGTGGTTCTGGTTAGAGGTGGTCGGGTCAAGGACCTGCCGGGTGTACGCTACCACGTGGTTCGTGGCAGCCTCGATACCCAGGGCGTGCCGACCCGCCGGCAGGGTCGCTCAAAGTATGGCGCCAAGCGTCCCAAGTCATAAGTCACAGGTAAACTTTAAATGCCAAGACGTAGAGAAGTCCCCAAAAGAGAAATTCTGCCAGATCCGAAGTTTCATGATCTGCAGATAGCAAAATTTATCAACATGATCATGCGCAATGGTAAAAAGTCCACTGCGGAACGGATCATGTATTACGCGCTCGATAATGTTTCGCAAAAAAGTAGCATAGACTCAGTCGAGTTAATGGAAAAGGCGCTGGAAAATGTTCGACCGATGGTCGAGGTTAAATCCCGCCGCGTGGGTGGTGCTACTTACCAGGTTCCAGTTGAAGTTCGTGCTTCACGCCGAAATACCCTGGCGATGCGCTGGTTGATTGAAGCGGCGCAAAAGCGCGGCGAAAAAACCATGTCGCAAAAGCTCGCTGGTGAACTTCTGGATGCTTCCGAGAGCAAAGGGTCAGCTGTGAAAAAGCGTGAAGATACGCATCGGATGGCTGAAGCGAATAAAGCTTTCGCACATTTCCGCTGGTAATAGTAGGGAGTCTATGATCAATTCATGAATCAACAGCTGCTGGTCAAAATAAGCCGGCTCGTCGTTGCAAGTCTTACGAATGGGGTTACTAAAGCTGGCCCCATGAGCGAAGCGAGTGCTTTGGGTCTTCGCTGCGATTCGCGCCTCGACCTGACCGGTCCGGCGCCCCGGGACTTTTCCTGCGCATCTGAATGACTCAGAATTAATCAAAGACTCTCAAATAAGCAAGGCAATAAGGTGTGGCTCGTACGACCCCGATTACACAGTATCGAAATATTGGCATTATGGCCCATATCGATGCAGGCAAAACCACCACCACGGAACGGATTCTGTTTTATACAGGCGTTTCGCACAAGATAGGTGAAGTGCATGACGGTGCGGCCATTATGGACTGGATGGAGCAGGAACAGGAGCGTGGTATCACCATTACCGCGGCTGCAACAACCTGTTTCTGGAAAGGCATGGATGAACAGTTTGCCCAGCATCGAATCAATATTATTGATACGCCGGGGCATGTCGACTTTACCATCGAGGTAGAGCGCTCGTTGCGCGTGCTGGATGGTGCCTGCGCGGTGTTTTGTGCGGTCGGCGGCGTTGAGCCCCAGTCCGAAACGGTTTGGCGGCAGGCGAACAAGTACAAGGTGCCACGGATGGCATTTGTTAACAAGATGGACCGCTCGGGTGCAGATTTTCTGCGGGTGGTCGATCAGATCCGCAAACGACTCGGTAGCAATCCGGTGCCCATGCAGTTGGCCGTTGGCGCCGAGGATGCGTTTAAAGGGGTTGTGGATCTGGTTCGGATGAAGGCCATCATCTGGGATGAAACCAACATGGGCACTAGCTATGTTGAACAGGACATTCCCGCTGAGATGCTAGGTCAGTGCGAAGAGTGGCGCGAAAAAATGGTCGAAGCTGCGGCTGAGGCGAACGACGAATTAATGGAAAAGTACCTTGAAGACGGTGCTTTGAGTGAAGACGAGATATACCAGGGAATACGTTCCCGCACCCTGAAAGGGGAAATCGTACCGGCATTTTGCGGCAGTGCCTTTAAAAATAAAGGTGTGCAGGCGTTACTGGATGCAGTCGTTAGATATATGCCATCACCGACGGATGTGCCCCCGATAAAGGGAGTCTCCGACGATGGTGAAACTGAAGATGAAAGAAAGGCTGATGATAAGGAGCCTTTCGCAGCGTTGGCGTTCAAGATAGCAACAGATCCGTTTGTTGGTACCCTGACGTTCTTCCGTGTCTACTCGGGAACTTTAAAAACGGGTGATTGGGTATTCAACCCGGTCCGCGGCAAGAAAGAGCGCATCGGTCGAATTTTGCAGATGCACGCCAATTCACGCGAAGAGTTAAAGGAAGTCCGGGCTGGCGATATTGCGGCAGCAGTTGGACTCAAGGATGTCAGCACTGGCGATACGCTGTGCGATGTTACAGCCAGGATTATGCTCGAGCGTATGGAGTTTCCGGATCCGGTAATTTCCGTAGCGGTAGAACCGAAAACGGTGTCGGATCAGGATAAAATGGGTGTAGCACTTGCCAAACTGGCAAAGGAAGACCCCTCGTTCAGAGTACATACTGACGAAGAATCGGGGCAAACGATAATATCCGGGATGGGTGAATTACATCTGGATATAATTGTCGAACGCATGAAGCGTGAATTCAGTGTGGCAGCGAATATCGGTAAGCCGCAGGTCGCGTTTCGTGAAACGATTCGCAACAGTGTCGAGCAGGAAGGCAAGTTCGTGCGTCAGACTGGTGGGCGTGGAATGTATGGCCATGTATGGCTAAAGCTGGAGCCGCTGGAGACAGGGGCAGGTTATGAATTTGAGAATGCGGTAGTCGGTGGTGTAGTGCCCCGCGAGTATATTTCGGCGATTGACAAGGGCGTCCAGGAACAAATGGAGAACGGTATTATTGCTGGTTTTCCGCTGGTTGATATCAAAGTCACCCTGTTTGATGGCTCGTATCATGATGTCGATTCGAACGAAATGGCGTTCAAACTGGCTGGTTCGCAGGCACTGCGCGAAGGAGCAAGGGCAGCGGACACCCTGTTGCTCGAACCGCTGATGAAAGTGGAAGTGGTAACGCCTGAAGATTACATGGGGGACGTGATGGGTGACCTGAATCGTCGCCGTGGAATGGTTGCCGGAATGGGTGACTCAGCAGCAGGCAAGATAATTCGTGCCTCGGTGCCACTCGCAGAAATGTTCGGTTATGCAACCGATCTGCGCTCGGCAACCCAGGGACGTGCGACATATTCGATGGACTTCGAAAAGTATGTTGAGGCGCCAAAGAGTATTGCAGACGCCATTGTGCATGGCAGAGATTAATGCGGTTGTTTGACTGGTATTGTTTGAAATCTAACAACCGATTTACAGTGTTTGATTTTTAGAGGAAAAGGTCGTGGCAAAAGAAAAATTTGTGAGAAACAAGCCCCACGTAAATGTGGGCACTATCGGTCATGTTGATCACGGTAAGACCACCTTGACAGCGGCATTAACCAAGGTGATGGCGGAGTTGCAAGGTGGTGAAGTGAAGGCATTTC
>JAPUFZ010000338.1 GCA_027293245.1 Gammaproteobacteria bacterium | reverse complement strand
CATAATGATTATGCATAACCACGGCTTACTCACGGTTGGCCGCAGCGTGGCCGAGGCTTTTTATTATCTCTACACGGTCGAAAGTGCCTGTAAGGTTCAAGTCGACGTACTGGCATCTGGCAGGGAGTTTGTGACCCCCCGCGAAGATATGATTGATCAGTTTGCACAGGAGGGTTTACCCCCGGCAGATCAACCCCATGAGTACGTCAATATGGCCTGGGATGCCGTGATCAGACTGCTTGATGAAAAAGACTCTTCCTATCGGGATTAGCGAGTATAAGTTTCAAACCTTAGACTATAAATTATTACCCGGCTGATATCGGTTCGTTCAGTTCTATCACATAACCATTCGGATCTTTGAAAAATGCGATAATACGCGTTCCCGCATTCATCGGGCCGGCTTCTCGTACAAACTCGACGCCTTCTGATTTCAGGTAGTCGGCGGTGGCATAAACATCGGATACCTTTAGCGCAAAATGCCCCCAGGCATTACCCATGTCGTAAGGCTCTTGCTGGTCCCAGTTATAGGTCATTTCGATCGTCGTGCCCTCGTCTTCTCCCTGGTAACCGATAAAGGTATTGGTGAATCGACCATCGGGATAATCAGTCTGGCGTAATATTTTCATACCCAGGATACGGGTGTAAAAATCCAGGGTTTTCTCCTGATCGAATATCCGAATCATCGTGTGGTCGAGACGGAAATCGGGCTTTGCCACTGCTGCGTTCATGTTTGGTCCTCGTTCTATTGTTAGCTGGCGAGACCTGGCCGTATCGAATTCGCGACCAGTTCCTGGAATTTTCTCACACTGGTTTCCCAGTAGGGTGACAATACGCCTCCCTGTGTAGAAATATTTGAATGCCGGCCGGTTTGCAGGCGTTCACAAATCGCATGATCTTCTCGATGCACCGCATACCATAAATCCTTCAGTTTCTGGGTTTCGGCATCACTATAGCTGGCATCTTGATGCACGTATATCACGCGAAATTGCAAGGTGGTTTCAGTATCGACCGGAACATTCAGATGAACCCCGATTTGGTCAGGCGCATAGGTCCCCAGCACGAAATTCGGAAACAGGGTCAGGTAACGAGAAGACACGCCCAGGGTACCCTTACCTGCATTGGCGATCTGTTCCTTGCTTAAATCAACCGCGCTACCCAGACATTTACCTTCGATTACCGGGTAGTGATCCTGCAGTGGCTGACTCGTCGTTGTCTGGTGTACGAACTGCACATGATAGGGCTCGATGAAGTTTTCCATCAGCGACTTCCAGTTGGTACGGACCTGTCCCAGTTCTACCGTCGCAATTGGCCGGTATTTGGTCACATCGGTATCGCTCAATACTTTTTTGATCGGGCGAATAAATTCTTCGAACGACTCGGCATTGGGATCAAGGTTAACGAAAATCCAGTCGTGCCATGTGGCGCAACTAACCGGAACCAGGCCATTTTCTTCAAACTTAAATCCGCTTACCTGTTGTTTTGCATCGCCTCCAAAAAAAGGTGCATTTTTGAGCTTTCCGTTTAAGTCGTAGCTCCAGCTATGATAGGGACAGCGCAGTAAGCGCCCGCAATTAGCCGGTTTATCGACCAGTTGTAGGTTGCGATGTCGACAGACATTGTGAAACGCGCTGATTTCTTTGGCCCCGTTTCTGAGAATAAAAAGCGGCTGACCAGCGACGCTAATCGGCAATACATCACCCGTATTCGGCAGTTGGTGGGCAAAGCCGACAAAAACCCAGGCCCTGGAAAATAAGTAATTGTTTTCGAGTTCATAAAACGATTCATTCACGTAAGCAGCACCGGGCAAACCGTGTCTGGGCACGCATTCCTGATCGAATTCCTTCAATAAGGACTTGTTTAAATCCGGTGTCATGGCATTAGACTCCAGGCAGGGTCAGGTTAAACCAACCACACTATCCGACAAACTCATTGTGCAGTAAATTATCACAAATATTTCGAAATCCGTAGTATATTAAGCTTTAAATTACGTTTATACAATTTTTAGTTGTAAATATTGCTATTTTCCTCAATACTCCATTGCCAACTTTCATTCTTGTCAATGAGCATATCAGACCATGGCATCGAACTCAGCAATATCCACCACCAGCCCCAGACTACGTGGTATCGATTCACCGGACGATGACCTGAATCAAGGCATCATTAAATTATTACAGGGAGACGGCCGGCTTCCTTACAAGGAGGTTGCAAGCTCGCTTGGGGTGTCCGAAGGCACTATCCGTAACCGCGTTCAATCGATGAAACGCAGCGGCCTGTTGAAAATTGTCGCACTTTCGGACCCGATGGCGCTTCGATACAAGGCCGACGCCATGATCGGTATCAAGGTAGCATCACCTGCTTCGCCACGCATCGTTGCCGAACGTCTTGCACAGTTCTCCGAGGTGGTTTATGTATTATGGGTTTCCGGCCGTTACGATTTGCTGATCGAGGTGGTATGCGAAACCAGTGAAGCATTTCAGTCGTTTCTGGAGATCCACTGCTTCGGCAGCGACGATATCGACCAGTTAGAAGTAATGACGGGCATAGAAATGTTCAAGAACCAGTTCTTGCTCAAACGCCAATTCACATGACGCATGCGGCTTTCTTAGGCGGCTCTGAGCTATGACCGTCGACTACCATACCTATGCATTAGGTGATTTCGAACTTCAGTCGGGTGATGTTTTACCTGATGCGAAGCTGGTTTACCAGATCTACGGTCAATTGAATCCCGCGCAGGATAATGTGGTAGTACTACCGACATTTTATACTGGTAATCACTCTCGCAACGAAGGCTTCTTTGGCACAGACCGCGCCATCGATCCGGCGCGTCATCTTATTGTTTCGATCAATCTGTTTGGTAATGGCCTGTCGTCGTCGCCGAGTAATACACCGGCACCGTTTAATGGCGCAAAGTTTCCAAATATTACCCTATTCGACAATGTAAAAGCGCAACACCAATTGCTCACCAATATCCTGGCAATCGATCGAATCGCACTGGTCACTGGCTGGTCGATGGCGGGTTGTCAGTCGTTTCAATGGGCCGCGCAATATCCGGGCATGGTGAAGGCGATTCTGCCGTTTTGCGCCTCGGCGAAAACCGCCGAGCATAATATTGTATTTCTCGAAGGCGTTAAAGCGGCGCTACAGGCGGACGCAACATACGATGATGGCAATTATCAAACGCCACCGATAAAAGGCCTGAAAGCTTTCGGCCGCATCTATGCCGGCTGGGCGTTTTCGCAAACCTTTTATCGCGAGCAAATGTACCGTCTCCAGGGATTCGATAATGCCGAGGAACTGTTGCAGGATTGGGAGCAGGACCATCTGCACTGGGACGCCAACGACCTGCTTTGCATGTTATGGAGCTGGCAGCAGGGAGATATCGCTCATCAGCCGACTTACGATGGTGACTTTAAAGCAGCCCTGGCCGCCATCGAAGCCGGCACAATCATCATCGCATGCGATAACGATTTGTATTTTCGACCCGAGGACAACGCACTCGAAGTCGAACATATCAAAAACGGTGAATTGCGCATTTATCGGTCCCCCTGGGGTCATTGTGTCGCATCACCGGGTAATGACCCCGAATTTGAACGCTTCCTCGATGCGGCTATCGACCAATTACTCGAATAAATTATCAACTTAACCCATTGACTTAAATCAGGAGAGACATAATGACAGCACCCAGTGTATTCAGGATTTCTGAAATCCAGCATCGAATCGACAACCTGCCTGCCAACGGCACCTTCATTAAACCATTTGTAACCATCGAGCACAGCGACTCGATGTGCGGTGGCATCAATGCCCTGAACCAGATTTCAGTGCCCTGGGACCTAACCTGCGATGAATTAATTTACTGTTTGCAGGGCAAGTTTCGGCTGGTGGTAGACCAAGTCAACTATGAACTCGATCCCGGCGATATGATGTTTGTGCCGAAAGACAACCACGTCAAGTACGAGTGCGACGACAAATGCGTCATTTTCTATTCAGCCTACCCGGTCGACTGGAAACAACGTGCAGGAATTACCCATGTGCCAGGCATTGATTCCGACGAAATGCCTGCGCCTTACGAAAAAAATTAATCCCTGGCTGTTATTTTTTGATAATGCCATCAGTCCGTTTTTAATTGCCAAACTGGCTTTGAAAAAGATGCGCCCACCACAGTTCAGGCAAAGAATTTTAGGAGATAGTAAATGACCGCTTATGTAGAAAATTTTACCGATGCCCTGCCGGCCAAAGAGAGAATTGAAGAAGTCCGCAAACAGCTCGAAGCGGCTGGTGTCAAATATGTATTGTCAAGCTGGATCGATTTGCATGGCATCCCGAAAACCAAGCCGGTGCCGATGAGTGATTTCGAGCCACTGTGCATGGGCAAGGGACCCCAGTTTGCCGTCCACTCGATTTCATTTGTACCCGAGCTGTCACCGGCAGATTCCGATCAGGTGATGGTGCCCGATCTTGACGCGGTATATATATGCCCCTGGGACAAGTCGATGGCGATCATCTTCGCCGATTTGTTCTGGGAAGACAAACCCTACAATCTGTGTCCACGCCAGGCCCTTAAACGCGCCATGCGCGATGCCGAGAAAGCCGGTTATGTCGGTTATGCCGGGATCGAGCCGGAGTTCATCGCCATGCGTTATGATGAAAGTGGCAAACCGGTCAAGGCGATCGACGATGATCCGGATAACGGTGTACGTCCCCGCCGGCAGGCATTCGGTTATGACGTCGAATACTCCATCGACTCGATGCCATTCCTGAAAGATATGATCGATATTTTAGAAGAGATGGGCTGGAACCTGCACGACGTCGTTGCCGAGGGCGCTTATTCACAGTTCGAGCTGGATTTTCACTACACTAATTTGCTGGAAATGGCCGATCGCCTGGTGTTCCTGCGTATCCTGTTAAAAGAAATAGCCAAGGAACACGGCATGTTTATCACCTTTATGCCGAAGCCGACCACAGGCGACTGGCGCTCAGGCGCGCACATCAACCTCTCGCTGCAATCGGTCGACAAGCCGGGAGTGAACTTGTTTGGCGATACCGAAAATGGCTGGAGCGATGAGTCTCGTTACGCCGTTGGCGGTCTCATGGCCCATGCCGAAGCACTCACTGCAATTACCTGCCCGACGGTAAACTCGTACAATGGACTAGTACCGCGCGTCGGTGGCTTCGAAGGTGGAACCGTGACCTGGGCGCCAACTAATATCACCTATGGCTATAACAATCGCTCGGCCCAATTGCGATTGCCACAAAGCCGTTATTGCATCGAAAACCGGGCCGCCGACATGTGTATGAATGTCTACCTCGCGCTTGGCATGTCACTGGCTGCTGTTGTTAAAGGCATTACCCATAAAATCGAACCCGGCCCAGCGACCAATCGTGACCTTTATTCGATGACCGACGAAGAATTCAAGGAATTGGGCATCCGTCGATTGCCGCGCAATTTAATGATCGCAACAGAGGCATTGAGTCACGATGACCTGGCCGAAACCGTGATGGGAACCACGATGCGTAAATCATACCTCGCTTACAAGGTTGATGAATGGGAGCGCTACCATCAGGCCGTCACCGACTGGGAAGTTCAGGAATACCTGCGTCTGTACTAGCCCGCAATTCTCACCAGGGGGCGCAAGACGGCTTTTTACGACACCCTCATCAGACAGTAGCGAATACGAAAACGCTCTAAGATCATCAAAGTATCTGGCTGAGAAACAGTTTGGTTCGCTCGTGCTGGGGATTGTTGAAAAATTCGTTGGGCTCGTTTTCCTCGACGATATCGCCTTCATCCATAAAGATGACGCGATCGGCAATGGTCTTGGCGAAACCCATCTCGTGAGTCACCACGATCATGGTCATGCCTGTGTCGGCGAGTTCGACCATGACATCCAGAACTTCTTTGATCATCTCCGGGTCAAGAGCCGAAGTTGGTTCATCGAACAACATGATCTTGGGGTTCATGCACAGCGAGCGGGCGATGGCCACGCGCTGCTGTTGGCCACCCGATAACTGGCCGGGGTATTTTTCGGCCTGTTCCGGGATCTTGACCCGTTCAAGATACTTCATGGCGTGGGCCTCGGCCTCGGCCTTGGGCATTTTACGAACCCAGATGGGACCCAGTGTGAGGTTTTCGAGAACAGAAAGATGGGTA
>JAPUFZ010000337.1 GCA_027293245.1 Gammaproteobacteria bacterium | reverse complement strand
CGGGTGGCTGTGCTTTACCAGGGCAGGCTATGTGAAATAGGGTCTTCGGAAAAAGTATATGACTTGCCTTCTCATCCCTATACGGAAACCCTGCTCGGCGCGGTGCTGGAACCTGATCCCGATACCAAGCCCAGGCTGGTAGCCGAAGATAGCGTTGAACTCTCACCGCCAGCTTCCGGATGCCCGTTTCAACGGCGTGGTTCGAGGCGCATTGGAGAGATATGTGACAGTGAAACACCTCCCTGGCGGCCTACAGAGCAGGGCCACGCGATCGCCTGCCATATCCCCCTTGATGAATTACTGGCTATGCAGAAACAGACCGACATTACTCTAATTCGGGGACAGATTACTTAATTCTACTGGTTCCCGAATATCCCTGGACATACTTAGAATTAAGTAAACTATCGCTGGATTTGCAATATAACCCTGCTTATGCCTCGGCACGTGACTTCCAGATTTCCCAGGCAAATTTTGCTCTTACGCCAAGATCGAGAAACGGACGGGGTACAGAATTCGGTGTACTCAGACTCTGCATATAGGCAATTAATTCGTTGTCCTGATTACAGACCATCCGCTATTGCAGAAAAAGTACAGTAGTGTATATTCAAACATACATAACTGTATGGAATCAACCCATGGATAACCACACACTGCTTAGAACAGTCGCTGACAAGGGCCTTGCCCAGGTCGAACGAAGCCAGTTACAACGTTTTGACTGGTTACTTGCCGCGTTGGATATTTTTATTGATGAAGGCATAGAAGCGGTTCGCATTACCCGTTTGGCGGGCGATTTAGGCGTTACCAGGGGCAGTTTTTATTGGCATTTCACCAATCGTGCGGATCTGGTTGATAGCCTTGTAGCCTACTGGAGGGATAAAAATACCAGCGTCATCGTCGAAGCTGTTACAAAAGCCACCAGTTTGAGCGATGGCATATTCCGCTTTTTCGATACCTGCGTCGATTCCAGCCAGTTTGACCCGAAACTGGACCTGGCCCTCCGGGAATGGGCCCGCCGCTCATCTGATGTACGTCAGCAAATTGAACTGGCAGACACGACACGGATACAGGCGATTACCGACTTCTTTACTCGTTTTGATTATCCAATGCCGCAGGCATTAATCCGCGCACGGGTCATCTACTTCGCCCAGATCGGTTTCTATGCGCTAGATGTAAAAGAAGCGCTTTCCACTCGTCTCAGCTATACCGAGGCTTACTATGAATGTTTTACCGGCAAAATCCTCGCCTCAGGAGAGGCCGATTTGTTTCGGAAACGCATCATGCAACAGTACCTGGGGGAGTTGCCATGAGACGCCGTCCAGCAAGAAGAACCGGGCGGCGTGGATCATCAGCCCCGCCATCGCATTTGCGCAATGTCAACTACAGTGCTTTAAAAAACCCGTTAATCAGGCAGCCCGCGTTTTCAGAGGACCGGCTGGAGGCAGTTCACGCGACTGCGCTGCGGGTTATCGAAGAGCTTGGCATTCGGGTATTGAATGAAAATGCACGCGAACGCTTCAAGCAGGCGGGCGCGAGTGTCGATGATGCAAGCTGGATAGTGAAAATCGACCCTTCCCTGGTTGCACAGGCACTGGAGTCGGCACCGAGCGAATTTGTAATGCATGGCGCAACGCCAGAAAAGAACGTTAGCCTCGGTGGTGACAATATTGCCTTTGTCAGTGTGGGTGGTCCGCCGCATATCTCTGATCTCGACCGGGGTAAACGTAATGGCACGATCGAAGATACACGTAACATCATCAAACTGTCCGAGCATTTTGACGTGATTCACCTACAGTCGCCCAATGTCGAACCCCAGGACTTATCGATAAATTTGCGCCACCTGCATACCACCGAAAGTCAGCTGACGCTGAGCCGGAAACCGTTTTTTATATTTTCAAGGGGCAGCACACAGGTTAAGGATGCCTTTGCGATGACACGCATCGCGCGTGGTCTTAGTGAAGATGAATTTAATCAAAAAGCCTGGTGTTACACGGTTATCAATACTAATTCACCACGCCAACTCGATGTGCCGATGTGCCAGGGTATTATTGATTTCGCCGAGGCCGGGCAGGTTTCCGTGATCACCCCGTTCACTCTGGCCGGCGCGATGGCCCCGGTGACCATGCCGGGAGCACTGGTATTGCAACACGCCGAGGCGTTGGCCGGTATCACGCTGGCACAAATCGTGCGCCCGGGTGCGCCGGTGGTATACGGTTCGTTTACATCGAACGTCGACATGAAATCCGGTTCGCCGGCATTCGGCACCCCGGAATTTGTCCAGGCCGCATTCGGTGCCGGGCAACTGGCTCGTCATATAAAATTACCCTGGCGAGGTTCAGCGGCAACCGCCTCGAACTTGGCCGATGAACAATCGGTTTATGAATTTCTGATGTCGGCCTGGGGCAGTGTGCTCGGCGGCGTCAATATGATGATCCATGCCGCCGGATGGTTAGAGGGGGGACTGACGGCCTCGATGGAAAAATTCATTCTCGATATAGAAATGTTGCAAACCTTCGCGGAAATATTCCAGCCGTTAAACAGTGACGACGCCGAACTGGCTTTTGATGCAATCGCAAGTGTCGAGCCCGGCAGTCATTTTTTTTGCTGCGAGCATACCATGTCACGTTACCAGACCGCTTTTTACCAGCCGCTGGTTTCAGACTGGAGTAATTATGGCAGATGGCAGGAAAATGGCAGTTTGACCGCGACCCAACGAGCCAACGGAATATGGAAGAAAATTCTGGCGGACTTCGAAGCACCAACGATGGACATCAGCGTTTACGATGAACTGCAGGCGTTTGTTGAACGGCGTACCTCGGAAGGCGGCGCTGCGCCTGATTCTTAAGCAGGCCGGTTCTTCGCGCTATGCTGTCTATGCCAGGATATTTTGACCATCACGTGTACCGTGCTATATACGTTTGCTATATATCGAGATTGCTATATACTATATGTATATAGTTTTTAAGAGATGCCTGCAATGTCTACTGGTTCTGTATTTGTTAATAACCGCACTCAAGCAGTGCGGTTACCCGCCGATACCCGTTTCCCCGACGAGGTGAAGCAAGTCAATGTTCGTGTTGTTGGCAAGGATCGGGTGCTATCTCCGGTGGACAGTTCATGGGACAGCTTCTTTCTTTCTAAGGAACCTGTGAGCGAAGATTTCATGGAAGAACGGGCTTCCCAGGAGCAATCGGAGCGGGAGGCTTTCTGATGTTAAAATACCAGCTTGACACCAATATTGCCATATATGTGATCAAGCGCCGTCCGGTGGAGGCCCTGGAAATCTTTAACCAGCATGCAGGCCAGCTCAGTATAAGCTCGATCACGCTGGCTGAGCTGATGCACGGAGTAGAAAAAAGTACTATGCCTGATCACAATTTGCGACAGGTTGAAGACTTCGTTTCTCGTTTGGTTGTGCTGGAGTATGGTAATAAAGCAGCAGCTCATTACGGAGATATACGGGCAACTCTGGAACGCAAAGGGATGCCTATTGGTGTTAACGATTTACATATTGCCGGTCACGCAAGAAGTGAAGGGTTGACACTAGTGACTAATAACCAGAAAGAGTTTGAACGAGTTGAAGGCCTACGCCTGGAGAACTGGATTTAATTCTGCGAACGCCCAAACTTTCAGATTTTAATTCTGATTGCACGGTGGCATAGTTGTTTGACTATACGCGCTATGCACTGCAGCGATTGATAATTAACCTATTGCGCTTCAAACAGCACGCGATGGAACTGGCGCCCCACGCTATCACGGTCAACGGCGTGGCCCCGACATTTGTCTATACTGAAATGATTCGCCATGTGATGGATAATCCTGAGTTTCGCGAAAAACTGATCGAACGTATTCCACTCGGCCGGATTGCCGACCCCAGGGATGTTGTAGGGCCCGCGCTGTTTTTCATGTCACCCGGCGCG
>JAPUFZ010000336.1 GCA_027293245.1 Gammaproteobacteria bacterium | reverse complement strand
ACAGAATCACCCCTACCCAGACCTGGGATAGTATATTTACCATGCAGGATTCCCTAAGCCGCACCAACCGACTACGTTACGACACCCCTGCCTATAGTGGATTCAGTTTCGCTGCCAGCATCGGCCAGGGTAGTGCAACCGAGCTTGCGGCCAGATATTCTGGTAACTGGGGTGATACCAAATTCAAAGCTGCATTATTTGTATCAGATACTGCGGATTTCGGTGGTCTTGGCACCGATACCGATATTATCGGGGGCTCGGCGTCATTATTATTGGGAGGCGGGTTTAATATTACCATCGCCTTTTCAGATGTGGACCCGACCGGCGGTCTTGAAAGAGATGCACAGACCATCAAACTGGGTTACAAACGGGGTATCCACGCCTATGCCATCGATTTCGGTGAGGGCACCACCGGTAGCGAGGATGCCGATACCGTTGGCCTCACCTATGCTGCCCATGTATATAAAGGCATAGAGATATTCGGAACTTACCGCCAGCTTGATTCGGACAAGGTCGCCGGTGCGCAGTCCATCGATATCTTTGCGTTTGGATCACGGGTTAAGTTTTAAATAACAACTGCACAACAACTTCAAGGAGCGGCCTTTTATGGCCGCTCTTTTTTTACCGACAGTGAATGTATAAGTCGTGTTATTGTCCGAGCAGGAGAGCCCGATATTTTAAACTGTTTACCACAACCTTGAGTCAACGATTATGAGTAACAAGTCAATTTCCATAATAATCGCATTATCTTTTCTGACCACTGCCTGTACGGTGACCGGGCCTGCCGACGATGGATTTGAAAATTCTAATGAGTCGGTCGATATCGGTCGACTGCTTACCGACGATGGTAAAGCCTATACTGTCTATAATAGCGACGATAAAAAAAGCAACACCCCTTCGACAGACGCCAAAACCATCACCGACTTTGAGGCTTACGAACAGTGGAAACAGGCCAGAGAAAAGAATTCACCCGAATACCAGAAGTTCCAGCAATGGCAGGAATTCGAGGAATTTCAACGCTGGAAACAGCAGCAGGAATAAACGTCCTGTCTCTACAGCCAGTCTCTGGCAGGTTCGCCAGCCCCTGTATAAAACCGCGATTGGACGCTGGAAATTGTACCAACAGCACCTGAGGCCACTGCAAAAAATATTGTCGGATAAGAACTAACCCATCGTTAACCCGCATATTGCAGGACCGTTATTTCTTTTTCTGCAATTTTTCCAGCAACTGGGCTTCACAATATTCCATTGCCGAGAGCATTTGCTGGGCCTCGGCAAAACGCATATAGGTCTTTTTTTGCAATGCCTTGATAATCACTTCCAATATCCCGACGGGCAAGGTCAAATGGCTCAAGTCGGGTTCGTCATTGATGATGCTTCGCTTCAGCCCGAACAGGTTCTTGCCGGTAAAAGGTTGGTGCCCGGTTAACAGGTGATATAGAGTCACCGCAAGAGAGAATAGATCGGAACGTCCATCCAGTTTCTTTCCCTCCAGCTGTTCGGGAGACATGTAGGTGGGCGTGCCGATAATAATATTGTTGCCTCGCTTGTTCTTTTTGCCGGTATAAGCAGCGCCGAAATCCGTCACTATGTAGGTGTCCAGTTTTTCGTCATACATGATATTTGCCGGTTTGATGTCTCCATGTACGATGCCGTGCTTGTGTGCTACCACGAGTGCACTGAGCACCGATTTCGATATACGAATACACTCACCGACGGTAATGTATTCGCGTTTACGCACCCGCGCGGACAACGGATATCCGGAAATATAATCCATTGCGATAAAAGCCGTGTTTTTGTCTCGCGCAGCATCATGAATTTTAACAATGTTTTTATGTTCGAACTGTGATACAACTTCGGCTTCATGTAACCATTGATCGATGCGCTGGCGTTCTATGTTTTTACCCAATTTCGAAGACATCACCTTGAGTGCAACCAGATTATTGGTTCTCATATCAATGGCTTCGTACACGATTGCGGTTGCTCCCTGTGCTATTTTTTTGATTAATTCGTAATGACCAACGATATTTAATGATTCGTCCTGTTTAATGACCAGTTGGTCCGGCTTTCGATTACGCCTTATTTCTTCGACCCGGGTAACATAGTCACTCAATCCAGGATCAAATTGCGACAACCAGTGATACAGATTCAACGCACCGGCCCAGTGTTTACCGGACTCGAGCAACATACCCAGTTCGTAACCTACTTCCAGCAGCTCGTCGCTGTAGGGACACTGCTTTAGCATCAGCAGGGCAGTTTTCAGCTCTCTGTGCTCGATTAGTTTCTGAACATCTTCAAGCGAAACGGTTCTTCGATCGAGCAATATGCTTGCCGCAAAATGCCGGTACAGATCGTTCAACCAGTAGCTTGTGGAAGCCAGCATCATTACCAGCCCCGGCAATACCAGGGGAAGGTAAATCTGACTGAAAATCGCCAGCAGAACTTCGAGCATCAGCAGTAAGAAAAGCAGGAAACTGATGTACACGAAGGATAAAGCGGTCGTCCTGGCGCGGGTGTAGGTTTGAACATAGCTTGCCAACAACACGCCATAGACCAGTATCACGACCCATTGCGGCGCCGCGGTAAACGACGATAAAACATCCAGCTCACGATCTGAGGGCAGCAAATTCACTATGTATAAAAACAGCTCATACTCAAGCGATGAAACTGTACTGATCCTGCTACCAAGATAGGTAAGCACGAGTAAGCTGACCGTTAAGCCAAGCTGCCATGCCTTGGATTTGAGACTAAACACGGTTGCGGCGACACCCGGCAGGTGGCGAGAGATGAAAATAGTGCTGGACAGACATATCCAGTCGAATTATAGAATGAGTGCAAAACTATTCAATAATTATAGAAAAATGCCTGTCAATACCGGCTTCCGCCGGTATGACGCTTGTATGCCTCCGATACCGGCTTCCGCCGGCCCCGGGGCCGGGACAATCAGCTAAAACAGGTATTTAGCCGACAGCCAGTAGTTCCTCTCCGGTGAGGGGAAAAAGGACTCGAGGTTGACGATAACCGGAAAACCTGAGAAATCAGTAAACTGACTACCGGCTTCACTATATTCCTGGTCCAGCAGGTTATTGATTCTGGCACCCAGTTGCCATTTTTTCACCTGATAGGTAATGTTCGCATTCACCACTTCATAACTATCCAGTTTGCCAAGCGTATTGGCAAAATCACCGCCGAAAGTTTGTTCACCGACTGCGATCAGTTCAAGGTTAAGATTAGTCGCCTGGCTGAACTGATACGATCCATCCAGGCGCAATGTTCTCTCGGGTACCAGGGGTAAATCATTACCCTCAAACGCACCCTCGGTAATCTCGGCATCCAGCAGGGTAAAGCTCAGATTGGTAGAAAACTTGCCGGTCCACTGCTTCAATGCCTCCAGTATCAAACCCTGTCTACTGGTTGAGTCCAGGTTCAAATTCGAAAAACCACTGGAATCAAAAGCAATTTCATTATCCAGGTCTATCGTGTATAGCGTCAGACGATATCGATCCCCGCCGGCAAAGAATTCCGCACCCAGCTCATAGGATATGCCTTCCTGTGTTTCAAGGCCCGGACTCTGTCCAAAAGGCACGTTGGTATGCTCCTCGACTGTTGGATAGCGGTAATTTTGATCTGCACGGGCGTACATTTTCCAGTCATTTATTCGCTGCGTATAACTCAGACTAAATACAGAAACAGAATCGTCAAAATTATCGCCGGCGCTTTCAGCCTGTTGATCGCTGTACCTGGCACCCGCTGTAATTACTCCCTGTTTCGAGGTATTCCAGTTACCCGAAACGAACAGGTCGTTAATTGACTGATCCATTGGCTGAGGACCAAATATGGAAACCAGTTCATAATCGGTATCTTCAAGATTGAAGCCGACGACTATCGATGAACCTTTCGCTTTTTCCGGCTTAACAATGTATTTTCCGGACAGCGTATAAGTCTCTCTGTCCTGAGTTGACAGGGAACCAGGAAATGGACGAAAAGTCTGGATAAATTCCACATCGTTGACTCGTTTCGAAAAATCAATATCGATGGATTGCGTCGCATCAATCTCCATGTTCATGCCTATTTGAAAAACATCAGTTTGTGTATCGAAAAAATCCTGCGAGTAAAAATCCAGGGACTGTCTCCGATTCTCGTCGACCTCGGATTGCAATAATGCGCCCGGTGTCTGCAGAAAGTTGTCAGTGGTTGCGAATTCGATATAGCTGTCGAATTTCCCGGCCTGGTGGGTTCCTCGAAAGGAGAAGTGCCGTTTCTCTGACTGGTTGTGGTCCCGGTAGTTATCTGATGAAGAGTCCGTCGCCAGTATCGATAAATTAGCATTGCCGACCGACCGATTGATAAAGGCCCTTATTTTTGATGAATCATAACTCCCCACTTCGACGCCGACGTCTGCCCTGTTGTCGGTATACTTTTTACGAATGATATTTATCACGCCGCCAACCGCCTGGTTGCCATAGAGAACACCACCGCTGCCCTGTAATATTTCAATTTGTTCAATGTCTGCCAGGTCTATGCTACTGATGTCAGGCGCTGCGGTATCGGAAGAGTTATTGAGTCTGCGTCCATCGATCAAAATCAGGGTATTGCTGACCGCCGTCGGGCCAAACCCCCTTAAGTCGATCGTCGCCGCATTACCATCACCAAATAAATCACTGATATGCACTCCCGCCTGCCCACGTAATACTTCAGCCAGGTTTTTGGCACCGGATTTTTCGATCATTTCGGCATCGATTACGGTGATCGGTGTAGGCGATAATTCCCTTTCCTGTTCCACTATCGCCGGTGTTACCACAATCAGGCCTAATTCAGCAGAAGCGATCACCGGTGCAGCAGCGAGTATCGATAATAGTAAAAGTTTTTGATTTTTCATTGGAGTCTCTCGGGACCGGAGACACGCACAGATGATGCCAGACAGGCATCCTGGACTGTGAGAATAGCCACCCGCCATTCTGGTCTGTTTATAAACTATCAGGCCGGTCTCCGGGCTTTAAAGAATAAGCAATACACCCTTCCCACGATAGGTTCGCAGTGGATTGTATATTGCAACTTTAATTTACCGTTGCGGGGGCAGCACCCGATTATCACGGGTTTCCCGATTATCATGCATTACACATGCACCTGATAAGCTGGGGAGAATTGTATGTGATGC
>JAPUFZ010000335.1 GCA_027293245.1 Gammaproteobacteria bacterium | reverse complement strand
CGGCAAAGGCTGGCGTATGCTGATGGAATCACTATCGGCGGGTCGTGGGATATCGCTACCGGCGGTTGGAGTTGCCGCGGGTAAAAATTCGGCCCGGACCACAGGTGCCTATGCTCGTATTCGAAAACAGTTCAACACTTCTATCGGTAAATTTGAAGGTGTCGAAGAGGCACTGGCCCGTATAGGTGGCCTGACCTACATGATGGAAGCCGGTCGTCTGTTAACCCTGTCTGCGCTTGATAACGGTGAAAAGCCATCGGTAGTGACCGCGATATTGAAATATCACAATACCGAGAAAATGCGCCAGGTGCTCAACGATGCAATGGATGTTCATGGCGGTCGGGGTATTTGTATGGGGCCGAGTAATTATATTGCCCGGGCTTATCAAGCAATACCGGTGGGAATTACGGTCGAGGGAGCGAATATACTAACGCGCAGCATGATAATTTTCGGGCAGGGTGCGATTCGTTGTCATCCCTACCTGGTCAAAGAAATGGAAGCCGCAAGCGATGGCGATGAAGTGGCTGGCAGAGCGGCCTTCGACCAGGCTTTGTTGGGGCATGCAGGATATTTTGTCACCAATCTATGTCGGGCCTTTATTTACGGTATCAGTGCCAGCCACCTGGCCGAGTCACCAGTTTCGGGTCGTATGGCGGGATATTATCAACGCCTCGGGCAAATGAGCGCGGTTTTTGCCGTTACTGCAGACCTGGTACTGATGATCCTCGGTGGTAGCTTCAAGCGCAAAGAAAAGTTATCTGGCCGGTTCGCCGATGCACTGAGCTACATGTTCTATGCTTCGGCGGTGTTAAAAAAGTTTGAAGACGATGGCCGACCCAGGGCCGACCTGCCGTTGGTGGAATGGTCTGCCAAATACTGCCTGTATCAAATTCAGGTTGCCCTGGACGAAGTACTCCGGAATTTTCCGATCAAATGGTTAGGCGTACTGGTTAGAATTATACTTTTCCCACTGGGTCAGAGTTTGCGCCAGCCCAATGATTCACTAGGACATCGGGTTGCAGCCCTGTTGCTTAAACCAGGGGAAGCCAGGGACCGGTTGACACAGGGTATTTTTATCAGTGATGATGCAAACGATATCACCGGACGTCTGGAAGATGCGCTGCATAAAGTGATCCTGGCCGAGCCGATTGAACGTCGACTACGCAGCAGTCATGTGCAGAAACCAGATTTACAGGACTACCAGCAGTGGCTCGAGCAGCTGTTGGAGATGGAGATGATAACCGAAGAAGAGGTAAAAATCTTGCAGGCGGCGAAGGCCGCGACCCGGAAAGTGATAATGGTCGACGATTTTACACCGCAGGAACTGAAAATGACAAAACCAGGCAATCGAAGTAAGAGTCAGAAGGTCGCCTGACGACCAGTTGTCTGGCATTAATGTGACTAGTTTACGGTTTCGAGATTCTGTTAGCCAGATCTGAGGAGGTCTTATGGAAAAGGTATGGTTGAAAAGTTACCCCCCTGGAATGCCGGAAACAATCGACGTGAATGCCTATCAGTCGGTGGCTGAGGTATTTGATCAGGCTATCGAAAAATTTGGTGATAACCCCGCGTTTACTAACCTGGGAACGACGCTTAGTTACAAGGATATGGATCGTTTGACCGGGCAACTGGCGAGTTATTTGCAGAGCTTGCCCAATATGCGCAAAGGTGATCGGGTTGCGATTATGATGCCTAATGTCCTGCAAAACCCAATTTCGATTTTCGCCGTCCTACGCGGTGGTTTTACCGTGGTCAATACCAACCCACTGTATACAGCGCGTGAACTGAAACACCAGCTCGGCGATTCGGGTGCCAAGGTCATCATTGTGATCGAAAATTTTTGCCACGTACTCGATGAAATCATCGCCGAAACACCGATTCAGCATGTTATCACCACGCAGCTTGGGGATATGCTGAACTTTCCCAAATCACTAATCGTCAACCTGGTGGTGAAGTATGTCAAGAAGATGGTGCCTTCGTTTTCACTACCTGGCCAAGTCAGTTTCAGGGCAGCCTTAAAGCAGGGTTCTCGAAAACCTTATGATCCGGTGCGTTTATCGCACGAGGATATTGCCTTTTTGCAATATACCGGTGGCACTACCGGTCTGGCTAAGGGGGCGATGCTTACTCACCGTAATATGATTGCCAACATGCTACAGGCATCTACCTGGATCAGCGAAAAGATAGAAGAGAGCAAAGAAACAATTATTACCGCATTGCCGCTATACCATATATTTTCTCTGACGGCTAACTGTCTCACCTTTATGAAAATCGGTGGGTTAAATTATTTGATTACCAATCCCCGCGATATGCCGAATTTTGTAAAAGAGCTGAAAAATGTTTCGTTTACGGTGATTACCGGTGTCAATACCCTGTTTATTGGTCTGCTCAATACGCCGGGATTTGATGAAATCGATTTCTCAGGTTTAAAGTTTACCCTGGGCGGTGGCATGGCTGTACAGCAACCGGTTGCGCAACGGTGGTCCAGGATAACTGGATCACCGCTGCTGGAAGCTTATGGACTGACCGAAACTTCTCCGGCGGTTTGTATCAATCCTCTGAACCTGGCCGAATTCAATGGCAGTATCGGCTTGCCGTTGCCGTCAACTGAGGTCTCGATACAGGATGAAGATAGTAATTTATTGCCGCAGGGCGAATCCGGGGAACTCTGTGTGCGCGGCCCGCAAGTTATGAAAGGCTACTGGCAACGCGAGGAAGCAACCGCAGAAGTCCTGACTGCAGATGGCTGGTTGAAAACCGGTGATGTGGCAAAAATGGATGCGGACGGGTTTTTTCGCATTGTCGATCGCCTCAAAGATATGATTCTGGTATCCGGATTTAACGTCTACCCAAATGAAGTAGAATCGATCATCGCCGAGCTTGAAGGCGTGCTGGAAGTCGGGGTCATCGGTGTCCCTGATGGCAAGCGCGGCGAGGTAGTAAAAGCGGTTATCGCGCGTAAAGATCCAGCACTGACGGAAGCAGATGTAATAGCGCACTGCAGGAAAGAATTAACCGCATACAAGGTACCCAAAATTGTTGAATTCCGCAACGAGCTACCAAAAACAAATGTCGGGAAAATCCTGCGACGTGAATTGAGGGATTAATTTGATGATGTTCTCGCTAAGGCGCAAAGCACGCAAAGAGTAATTGGGGCTGTTAGGTAACATCTTTCACTGTACGGTGAATACAAATTACAGTATAGACACAACTGCCAATACCACTTTAATCCCTGTTTTTCCTTTGCGAGCTTGGCGCCTTGGCGAGAGTCATATTTTCTTCAAATGTTTCTAGATTGTGGATATTGGAGGTTAATAGCCGCTGATTTTGGCGTGCAACTCACTGGTTTCTTTGAAACGTTTCAGTTGCTCGTCACTGGCCTTAGCCTGATAGCTGGTTTTCCATTCCTCATTAGTCATACCGTAAATTGCCTGTTGGCCCTTTGCGTAATCAAACTCGAGCCCCATTTTTTTTGCCTCGGCGGAATACCATTTGGCCAGACAGTTACGGCAAAATCCGGCTAAATTCATGATGTCGATATTTTGCACGTCGCTGCGTTGTCGCAAATGCTTTACCAGTCCGCGGAAGGCGGCGGCTTCAATCCGGGTTTGCTGATCTTTTGTCATTGAGATGCTCTGCCCTATAATGTGGATGGAAATTTAAACAGAGATTTCCCTACCAGTCCAATCAATAATGCCAGAAACTAACCCTCCAGAAAGTCCATCGATGCGTGAGCTGTCTGCATGGATGCAGCAGCTGTCGATACAATTGCAAGACAGAAAGCAACGCCAGGTTTTATCGATCCGGGGTGATGCGGCCTGGTGCGATACCTTGTTCCCAGTAATCAAATCCGGGCACCCGGATGCACTGGTATTGTCTGAGCGCATCGCCGGCCACAGGACGCTCGCTTTCAACCGGGTCGAAACCTTACTGGGCAGCGAAGCTTCTATGGTGATTGTCGATTTGTTTACAGGTTTGAATCCCGACCTGCTGTGTATCGCCAGTGGCTTGATCAGCTGTGGCGGCTTGCTGGTGTTGTTATCGCCGGAAATCGAACACTACTCCCAGATCGAAGACAGGTATGGCGTCTGGCAAGATAATGCGATGTCTGAAAACCCGGTATTTGCCGAATATATATTTAATAGTATTCAAAACATGCCGGCGTCGGGCTATTCGCTGATACAGGGCAAGGCTTTGCCCTGTATAGCAGATCTGCCCCAGGCGCAGCCAACCGCCCTGATTTCGGGTAAGACCAGTGAACAAACAGGAATCCTTACGGAGATAAACAACTGGCTACTCGACCGGCAGCAGTCCATAGCGTTAATAGAAGCAGATCGGGGCCGTGGCAAAAGCACCTGCCTTGGATTTATAGTACGAAGTTTGATCCTGAGCCAGCAAATGTCGGTGATAGTCACGGCCCATTCCAGGCAGGCTGCAGCAATTCTATTGCAACAGGCCAATGAGCATTCGAAAAAAGCCCTGGTATTTGACTTCATCGCGCCGGATCGACTCATTGCCGAGGCAAAGCATGC
Source organism: Gammaproteobacteria bacterium (assembly GCA_027293245.1). Taxonomy (GTDB): domain Bacteria; phylum Pseudomonadota; class Gammaproteobacteria. Next base: position 2,220 of record JAPUFZ010000335.1, on the reverse strand, counting down.
GCAGGTACTGATAATTGATGAGGCTGCGATGCTGCCCTATCCGATGCTGCAACAACTATGCAATTTCTATCCTAAGGTCATAATGGCGACTACTACCGGCGGTTACGAAGGTACCGGCCAGGGGTTTTTATTACGTTTTATCGCGCGCCTGCCGGACGATCAATTACGCCGATTCAAATTGAACGCGCCGGTTCGGTGGGCCTCCAGCGACTGCCTCGAGGCCTGGCTGGATAACACCCTGTTGCTAAAACCTGGGCCCGGTTTAGTCTCGATTAATGCACCAGCCCGCATTTCTCACCGGCCTCCTGCTGGTAAGAAATGCGGGCTAGCCAGTGGCTCGTTTAATTGTCGCATAGTTAATCGGGCCTCCCTGGCTCAGGACCTGGTGCTGCTTGAAAAGATTTATACGCTGATGATTTCGGCGCATTATCGTACTCGACCATCGGATTTGCGCATGTTAATGGAAAACCCGGACCTGTTCATAATTCTGGCCGAAAATAATAACGGTGATTTGACAGGCCTGGTTTTACTCAACCGGGAGGGTGGGCTGCCCCCGACTTTGTGTCAACAGGTGTACCTGGGTAAACGTAGGCCAAAGGGTCATTTACTGGCACAGATGATAACTGCACAGGCTGGTGATAAGACCTTTGCAAGTTATCGGGGAATACGGGTTCAGCGCATAGCGGTTTTAGAAAACTGGCGTCGGACCGGTGTCGGCAGTGCCTTAATAGAAGCGGCGATTCGCTACAGTCGCGAACACCAGTTCGACTATATTGGTGCGAGTTTTGCGTTTGACTCGGAAAGCGCCGCTTTCTGGGAGAGTTGCCAGTTTGCCCTGGTACATATTGGATTTGCAGCGGGTAAATCGAGCGGTAATCATTCTGTCGCAGTCCTGCGCAGTCTGAATAGTGTACTGGATGATAATATTCTGCAACTGCAGGCGCGCATCCAAAAACAGTTACCGGTATGGCTATGTCATTTTTTGCAGCAAATGGATGCTGCCAGCGTCATTGCTCTGCTGCGTTACTGTCATTTCAAATCAACAATGACCAGTATGGAAAAAGATGAAGTTGATGCGTTTATACTCGGTCATAAGGGCTTCGAGTTATGTTTTGCCAGTTTGCAGCTATTTGTGATGCAGTCGATTGCAATTGATTCAGAAAATTTTGAAATACATCAATGGCTAATAGAAAAGGCCGTGCAAAACCGGGACTGGGTACGGCTCAGTGATAGTTCGACACCGAAAGGACGTAAGCAAATGCAAAACAAACTACGTGAATTGATCAGGGGCTTATCATTGAATGTTTCGAGCGAAAGCAACTGAAGCAGAGTGTTTGAACCTGTGTTAGTTTTAGCAACAGGCCAGCAATATGAGAAAGCAACCATGTACCAGGACCTGATCGAATTCTGGTTTTCTGAGGAAGCCAGTAAACACTGGTTTAATTCAACCAAAGCCTTTGACCGGGCTTTGTTGGAAGCCCATGAGCAGACCTGGCTAGATGCGAAACAAGCCAGGCTTGACCACTGGCAGCAATCTGCAGTGGGAAGCCTGGCGCTTGTAATCCTGCTGGATCAATTGCCATTGAATATGTTTCGAGGTCAGGCAAAAAGCTTTGCCACCGAGTCGCAATCCAGAGACGTGGCGCGCGCAGCAATAGCTAAAGTTTTTGATCAGGAATTACCAGCAAGCCGGAAAGCATTTCTGTACATGCCATTTATGCACAGTGAAGAATTAGACGATCAGGCTCTGGCGGTGAGATTGTTTGATCAACCCGGACTTGAAAATAACCATCGATTTGCCCGGCACCACTATGGCATCATTGAGCGTTTCGGGCGTTTCCCGCATCGCAATAAAATTCTCGGTCGGGAAAGTACCGATGCCGAGATTGAGTACCTGAATTCGAAACAAGGCTTTCAGGGCTAGACAGTTATTTTAGCTAGCTGGGATTAGATTGATTGAAATTCACCTGGAACATACCCAGTGACGTATATGGAAAAACCATGAGCTTAAAAGAAGTCAAACAGGCGATCGCCGGGTACATCTGGTCTTACGATGCCAGCGATCCGGAAGTGAAGCGTTCGCACTGGCGCCACTTCCTGCAGATTATTGCGATGGTCATACACGACTGGATGGGTGGGATGTTGACCCTGCGATCGATGAGTCTGGTGTACACGACCCTACTTTCCATTGTGCCTCTTCTGGCCGTCAGTATTTCGGTA
>JAPUFZ010000334.1 GCA_027293245.1 Gammaproteobacteria bacterium | reverse complement strand
CATCTGGTACTGATTCGAACACGGCTTCAGCGGGATCTTCATCGGGCGAACTCTCCACAACTTGTTCGGCGATAATACCAGTCCTGATGACCGCATTGGTCGCCCTGCCCATTGTATACTGGATGTCCGGAGGTAGTATTTTCATCAGGTAGGCGTCGAGACCTGGTTTTAACCCGGAACCATCGGAAGTAATTTTCAGGCGTCGATTTAAAGCATAGAGGAGGTGCAGGACGATGAGCCTGATCGGTGCGTGGTCGACGCCAATGCCGAACAGGTGATTCCTTTTGGCCGATAAAGGTGCGGCGTTGCGACAACCAAAGCAACCTTGCGTGGCGATTATCGCGGGGAAGGATTTCATTTCGATATTCAGATTCTTTTGGCGCCTGTTCTCGATCCAGACCTCGATGTTTTCAGCCAGTTGAGTAAAACTGGTTTTAAAACCGTTAAAGCCGAAAATAAAAGAGGGGGGCCTTCCTACCAGGTTAAAGCGCGCGGTGAGTAACGGGTCCTGATGAACATAGTGACCTTTTGGATTTCGCGCAAGACCGTTCTTTTCAGCCAGGTTAGCCAGTGCCGCCTCGCTAATAGCTGGATTTAATTCCGACAGTGAGGCGCAGGCATCGAGCGCATCGAATAATGTCTTGCGTACCAGTTTTGGTCGCACTTCGATCGTTGCCAGAACACTTTCATGGAGAAACCTGTCGGCGCTGCCGGGCAGGTTCAGGCGCGGGAAATCGCGTCGGTAAATCACCAGGTCGAGTTTTCGCGAACTCTGGCCGTCGGAATCGATTACCACACCCGAGCCTATCGCGTAACTGCTAGGCAAGAACAGCTCCAGCACGCTACGGATAAATGTTTCCCTGGGAGCATCAATCTCGACCTCGTGCTTTGCCACGGTGGTCAGAAAATCAGCTTCCGATTTGAGGCATTTCGATATTATCAGGGACCACTCGTCGAAATCATTCATGATGCTACCCAAAAATTGATCCTTCATTTGAAAATAAAGCAGCGGGTAATTCGAATGCCGCACCGGTTTGTTTGGTGCGCTCTCCCACGCTCGATCGTGTCGCTTCTGTGCCACTCACAACAGGCGACAATGCGACCAGTTGAAAGAAAGTATAGCAAACTTTCACTATTACGCCGGATGGGGCCAAAATTCGAAATCAGGAGCCGAGTCGATAACTCGTAGATCGAGTTGAAAGGCGATTATAGTGCTGACTCCACTAGATTGTGGCGGCCCAGGTTTGACAGCAATCGTTCGCCGCATAAAGCCATCGTCGTATCCAGTTCTGTGTGGATGATATTCAGTGCTTCGCGGACTCCGGCTTCACCGTTTGCGCCCAGTCCATATATATAGGCACGTCCGATATAAGTGCTTTTTGCGCCCAGGCAAATGGCCTTCAGCACATCCTGGCCCGATCGAATTCCGCCATCAAAATGTACTTCGATATCATTGCCAACAGTTTCAATTATTTCGGGTAGTGCAGATATTGATGATCGTGCACCGTCGAGCTGTCGACCGCCGTGATTGGATACGATGATAGCATCGGCACCAGTTTTGGCTGCCATTTTGGCATCCTCGGGGTCGAGTATGCCCTTGAGAATTAGCTTGCCGCCCCAGCGTTGCCTGATCCACTCGATATCATCCCAGGACAGCTTGGGATCGAATTGTTCCGCAGTCCAGGATGACAGGGATGACAGATCACCCACACCTTTCGCATGACCAACGATATTACCGAAACTATGTCGTCGGGTACTCAGCATATTCAGGCACCAGCGCGGCCGGCTAAGCACTTGCATGACGCTGCCGAGAGTCAATCTGGGCGGTGCACTCAGACCGTTACGGATATCCTTGTGTCTTTGTCCCAGTATTTGTAGATCGAGGGTCAACATCAAGGCGCTGCAACCAGCGTCCCTGGCACGGTCTATCAGGCGGCCGATAAAATCGCGATCGCGCATGACATAAAGCTGAAACCAGAATGGCTTGCTGGTGTTTGCAGCGACATCTTCGATCGAGCAAATACTCATGGTCGAAAGCGTAAAAGGCACGCCGAAATTTTCAGCGGCGCGGGCGGCCTTGATTTCGCCGTCAGCATGTTGCATGCCGGTGAGTCCTACAGGCGCCAGCGCGACCGGCATACTAACTTCCTGGCCAAGCATTTTAGATTTTACCGAGCGCTCGGTGATATCTACCGCGACGCGTTGGCGCAGTTTGATTTTGGCAAAATCGGATTCGTTTTCACGATAGGTCGATTCGGTCCAGGAACCCGAATCGGCGTATTCATAAAACATTCTGGGCACTCGTGCCCTGGCGAGATTCTGCAAATCCCTGATTTCACATATGGCGGTCATAGTTTTTGGCCGAGGTGGCGAGGCTGCGGGTATTATAACGGTTGATTGCGTAAGTTGAAGCGCCAGAAAGATATTTCAATCCCCCCATTCGTCATTGCGGCCCGCGAGCCGCAATCCATTAATAATGAACTGTGACACAATCGTCGGCCTGGATTGTGGGGAATACCAAACCAGGCCCGGAATGATGCGCTAGAACATTGCTTGCTGAGGGTAATGTCGATAGGATCAGAGATTCCCTGGCAGCAGTTATACATGTTATCGATACGACATCTCAGTAAATCTTATAGCCAGCCGGAAGGCGAGGTGCTGGTACTGGATAATTTCGACTTCCAGATGCAAACCGGATCCTCGGTAGCATTACTGGGTGAAAGTGGTAGTGGCAAGAGTACTTTACTGCATCTGATCGCCGGCCTCGAATCAGCGGACAGTGGTCAGATCGAAATAGCCGGTCGCAAGCTTAGCGACTTAAACCAGTCACAACTCGCGGAAATGCGGCGTTCCCGGGTAAGCCTGGTATTCCAGCAGTTTCATCTCATCTCGACATTGAACATAGTCGACAATATTCGCTTTCAGGCGACCTTGTGCGGCCGATTCGATCCAGAGTTTGAAGCCAGGCTAATCCAACGGCTGGGCCTCGGTTCACAACTGAAAAAATTCCCTCATCAGTTATCACGTGGTCAGCAGCAACGGGTTGCCATTGCCCGATCACTACTGCATAAACCAGAATTGGTACTGGCGGACGAACCGACCGGAAATCTCGATGAGCAATCGAGCCTGGAGGTCATGTCACTATTTAGTGAATTGGTAAAAAATTCCGCTAGTAGTCTACTGATGGTAACCCACAGCCGCGAAATGGCGGCCTTTATGGATCGTTCGGTGCTTTTGCACAACGGTGCGCTTACCGAGCTAGAAGATGCCACTGGGTAGTTTTTACTGGGTGCAAAAGGCGTTGCTCAGCCATTACTGGCGGCATCCATGGCAAACACTGTTTTTGCTAGTGGGGTTAATTGCCGGGGTAGGGCTCTGGTCAGCGGTTCAAATCATTAACCAGCATGCCGAGGCGAGCTATGCGAAGGCAAAT
>JAPUFZ010000333.1 GCA_027293245.1 Gammaproteobacteria bacterium | reverse complement strand
CTTTCGAATTGCACGATAGGAATTTGAATAGCGATTCGCGGCTTTGATGTATTTATAGACTTCCATTTCTCCTTCACCTTTCTCGGCGAGAATATCGACTATGCCCATTTCATATAATTCTTCTGCCGTGTACAACTTGCCGCTGAGAATAATTTTTTCAGCCAGTGAAGGACCCACCTTCCTGGATAGCAATGAATAGGCACCCATACCCGGGAACAGGTTAAACAGAACTTCGGGCAAACCCATTTTCACGCCCTTTTCTGCAATCACGACATTGCTGGCCAACGCTGCTTCAAATCCTCCACCGAGCGCGTCACCCTGGACCAGGGCAATCGTAGTCAGCTCGCAACCCAGGTGATTCATATTTTCATGCAGTATATCGATGCACCTGCTCGCATAATTGAACAAGCCATCCCGATCACCGGTTTCGATACAACGCCTGAACAGGCCCAGGTCTCCACCCAGATTAAATACACCGTCGACGTCAGAGCCGATGACAATGTAGTCATATTTTTCGCCCTTGCTCTCGTGCATTTCTTCCTTGATTCTGCGGATATAACCGTGAAACTCAGATAGTAGTTTGGTAGTAAAACAAGGCCTCGGTTCGCTCTTCATCAAGCACCAGGAAATCTTGTACTTGCTATCGTAATGGGTCTTTAGGTGTTTTGCTGGTACTTCGCGAGGTAGAAATTGAGTGGGTTGATTTATTAGTGCTAAATTGCTCATGGAGTGTCTCCTAATTTTATCGCTGTTCAGGTCAAGTCCCTGAACAAAATTTAGAAAAATTCCTTGTTGATAATGTGTGGGTTTTTGTTAACACAATCAGTTTTTATTGGTCCCTGTTCTGGGCACCTAATTTACTGGATAGAATTTCGAATGCAAGCGAAGTGTGACATACATCACAATTCTATTAATAGAAATTACATTAATTTGCATATACAACTTATTGATTTAAAACTCTTATATATCGATATAACATCATGCAAAAAAAATTTAAAAATTCCTTAAAATTGCCGGGAAAAACATCTAAATCGCCTTAAATGTACAACTGAAGTCGTTGATTTTACTAGATTTAGAATTTCTAGAACCTAACACAATGCCAGGACAGGCTTTTTTCTCGGAGCGCCGGCTCTGAAAACCGGCATGTCAGGTCAGGGTCGCGAATTAACCGATACAACAAATCCTACTCAATCCATCTCCTCGATCCAGGCCATTTGAATCGCCTCGAGTATTTGTTCATTGGACCTGTTCGCTTCGTCATCAAATTCTTCGAGGGCGCAAACCCACGCATGTAAATCGGTAAAACGGATGTATTGCGGATCAACATCGGTATGAATTTCAGACAATTCAATCGCAATTTCCAGTGTATCTGTCCATTTTAAACTCATGATCAGCTTCTCCTACTAGTGAACTTCCGACACCATATTGATCGTATATTTGGGGATTTCGATAACCAGTGGTTCTTCACCAACGATTGCCTGGCAACTCAGGCGCGAATCCATATCGAGTCCCCAGGCTTTGTCCAGGTAATCATCTTCATCCTCAGTTGCCTCCTGCAGAGAATCAAATCCTTCACGTACGTAAACATGGCAGGTGGTGCAAGCACAGGATTTTTCACAGGCGTGTTCGATTTCGATGTTGTTATCCAGCATGGCATTGCACAAGCTGATACCCGGCTCGACTTTAAGGACCGCGCCTTCGGGACAAATTTCTTCGTGCGGGAGAATAATAATTTCTGGCATGGCTTATAGTTTTACTTCGTCAATCTGTTTACCGGCAAGCGCTGCTTTAACGCTCGTATTCATGCGCCTGGCGACGTAGGTCTCGCTTACCTGTTCCATCGATTTGATCAATTTTTTTAAGCGATCGGCGCAGGCAACTTCAATATCCTGTTCGAGCTGGTCTCGAACCTGTCGTATTTTGGAGATTTCTGTTTTACTCAGCAAATCATCACCATCGTATATTAAGGCAGCATCGATCGCTTCAATGACCCGTTTTGCTTCAACTTGCTGTTCTTTCAACATTCTTGCAGCCACATCATCCTGCGCATGGTCCATCGATTCTCTTAACATGGTTTCAATTTCACCATCGGTTAGGCCGTAGGATGGTTTGACGACAATATCGGCAGCGATGCCGCTGGTTGTTTCTTCTGCGCGCACCGACATTAATCCATCGGCATCTACCTGGTAGGTAACCCTGATACGAGTAGCGCCGGCATTTTTCGGTGGAAATCCACGCAACTCAAACCTCGCCAGCGAGCGGCAATCAGAAATCAGTTCCCGCTCCCCCTGTACCACGTGGATCGACATCGATGTCTGGCCATCCTTGAAAGTGGTGAACTCCTGTGCCTTCGCCACCGGAATCGGGGTATTTCGAGGTATTATTTTTTCACTCAGGCCACCCATGGTCTCGATGCCTAACGACAGGGGCAATACGTCCAGCAACAACATCTCACTGTCTGGCTTATTGCCGGCCAGCACATCGGCCTGTATCGCAGCGCCAATCGCGACAACCCGGTCAGGATCAAGATCGCACATCGGACTACGCTGAAAAAATTCGCCCACCATCCGCCGCACCAGCGCCATTCGCGTTGCACCCCCGACCAGCACGACTTCGTCGATATCCTGCTTCGAAATATTCGCATCGCGCAATACTCGGCGACAGGGCATCAGGGATTTTTTAACCAAGGGCTGGATCAATTCATCGAGCTGGGCTCGATCGATACCACCCCGCCAATGCTGATCGCCCTGTTGAATAGTGATTTCGGCCTTTTCCAGACTGGTTAAAGATTCTTTTGCGGCTCGAGCAGCCATTAATATCTGACGCGACAGCTGTGCGTCTATGTCCTTAAAACTGGCCTGCGATATAATCCATTCGCCAATCGCCGTGTCCATATCATCACCGCCCAGCGATGAGTCACCACCGGTAGCCAAAACTTCGAATACACCCTTATTTAGTCTCAATATGGATATATCGAAGGTACCGCCACCCAGGTCGTAAACCGCGATGACACCGTCATTGTTTTGCTCCAGTCCATAGGCAACCGCCGCAGCGGTTGGTTCATTGAGTAGTCGATAAACATTTAACCTGGCGAGTTTTGCCGCATCCCGCGTCGCCTGCCGTTGGGCATCGTCGAAATAGGCAGGCACCGTAATGACCACGCCAGACAGTTCGCCGCCGAGTGTTTGTTCAGCCAGCAAAGCCAGGGTCTTCAGTATTTCTGCCGAAACCTCTATCGCGCTTAGATTTCCTCCACGGGTTTGAATCCGGGGGACATTCGAGTCCACATCCGCGACAAAATCGTAGGGTAATACCTCGCCCAGCCGGCTAACATCTTCAGTGCCGCGGCCCATCAAACGTTTGATTGAAGACAGCGTATTCAACGGATCGCTCGATTGCATTTGCTGTGCAGCCTGGCCAACCAGGATCGCCGCATCTCCATAATGCACCACCGATGGCAACAGATGCAGTCCATCGGTGTCAGCCAGCGTATCGGCAATTCCGTTTCGCACACTGGCAACCAACGAATTGGTTGTGCCCAGGTCAATGCCGGCCGCATAGCGGTGTTGATGCGGGGCGGCCGATTGACCGGGTTCTGATATCTGCAAGAGTGCCATTTAAATCTCTAATTCTTCTTCCAGTTCGATTTGTAAGTCCATAAGCTGATCCATGATTCGCGCAACAAACTGCATTTTACGACTAGTCAGTCGAGCCTCGTCCAACGCTCCCTGACTAAAACTGGCTACGAATTCTGCACCGAATTGATCGGCCTTGCTGCGAAGCCTGACCGCTATATGTTCGCAACAACTAAGTGGGTCGGCATTGGAGTGGCACTCGTCAATTTCTTCGCGAATCGCAATTTGCTCCATCAAAAACCCTGTATCTGAAGTTGTTTCCGACTCGTCGTTTAATTCAAGCCCGCTCAATTGCAACATATAGCGGGCACGTTTGACTGGATTTAACAGGCTTTCGTAACCCTCGTTGACCCAGGATGCCTGTTGCACAGATAGACGTTTTTCCTGATCGCTGGCGCGTACAAAACGATCGGGATGAAATATAGCCTGCAAGCGTTGCTGTTCCGAGTGTAACTGCTTAAGGTCTATATCAAATTTGAGATCCAGTCCAAATAGCTCAAAATAACTTTGCTTTAAATCCAGTGTTTGCATAACCGACTTCTGTGCTGAGTCAGGTTAAATAGTGAAGCTTTCACCACAGCCACATTCATCTTTCGCATTCGGATTTTTGAACTGAAACCCTTCATTAAGCCCTTCCCTGGCGAAATCCACTTCGGTACCATCGAGAAAAACCAGGCTCTTTGGATCGACCACTACCTTAATACCTCTCGACTCAAAAACCGAATCATCCGTTTGTAGTTCATCAACAAATTCAATCACATAAGCCAGACCCGAACAGCCGGTGGTCTTAACGCCCAGTCTGAGTCCTATGCCCTTACCGCGATTATCGAGAAAGTCCTGAACCCGCTCCGCCGCTACTTGTGTTAATTCAATCGCCATTACAAACCTCTTTTACACTGCCGCCTGACGTATTATCGATGGCAGTTTGTTTATTAAATCCTGTAATTTTAATACGAATGCATCAACTTCCTGCAGCGTATTACTCATGCCAAAACTAGCCCTGATCGCATTCAGAGCCAGGCTATCGTCGACTCCCATCGCCGACAGCACATGGCTTGCTTTGGTTACTTCACTATGACAGGCCGAACCACTCGCCAGTGAAAATCCTGCCCGGTCCAGTTCCATCAACAAAGTTTCACCATAGTAATAGGGCAGGGAAAAATAAGTGGTGTTTGGCAGGCGTTCGGCATCCTGGCCAAATATGACCACCCCCGAAATCGTTGCCAGCCTCGACTCGAATACCTCTCTTAATTGTGATAGATGATGACGTTTATGTTGTAATTCAAGAGCTGCAATCTGGGCTGCCTTACCCATACCCACAATCATTGCGACATTTTCAGTACCGGCGCGTCGATTTTTTTCCTGCTCTCCGCCGCTGATTAAAACCTGTCCCGGTTTACGATTGGCTATCAAGGCCCCTATTCCCTGTGGGCCCTGAAATTTATGCGCTGCCAGGGTCAGTGCGTCAACCCCGAGTTGCCGCATATCTATCGGCACTTTACCGGCAGCCTGCGATGCATCTGTGTGTGTCAGGCAGTGACCCGGCTGAATCAATTCGACCAGCTGCTGTACCGGTTGCAACACCCCGGTTTCATTGTTGGCGAGCATCACTGAAAAAATTTGCGGGTTGTGCTGCTGTAGTATTTCCTGCGCCGCTTCGAGATCAACCTGCCCCAAAGCATTAACCTTCAACCGAATCACCGCATATCCGGATTGTTGCAACTGTGCCAATGGCTGTAACACGCTCGGGTGCTCAATTTCACTGCTGATAATGGGGTTCGAATCGGCAGAATCGGCATACCCCTTGAACACTAAATTATTGGCCTCCGTACCCCCCGAGGTAAATATTACTGATTCGGGTGCACAATTAATCAGTTCCGCAACCTGTTGCCTGGCCAACTCAATCGCCGAGCGAGCCAGTCGCCCCGGGCTATGCAGGCTCGAGGCATTACCCGTGGTATTGCCTAAATACGGCATGATCGCCTCGAGCACTTCCGGGTGCATGGGCGAACTCGCATTATGGTCGAAATAGGTTGGCATGGTAATTACTGTATATTACTGTGTTTCTGGCGTTGATCGTGACTCCGCGAAAGTGCCATAACTTCTTCATTTTGAATCATGTCCGCGAGCGAAATAGTAGTCAGGTAGTTCTGAATTTGTTCGCTCAGTTCTTCCCATAATTGCTCGGTCAGGCAGGGCTCGAAGTTGGTCGA
>JAPUFZ010000332.1 GCA_027293245.1 Gammaproteobacteria bacterium | reverse complement strand
TTGTTGGTTGAGGAAAATCAGCTTGAGGACAGGATTCAGTTAGTTCATGGCGTCCCCGGTGTCCTTCAATTTGCCGATGAAAGCTTCGATCTTGTCTACATGACTGCGGTGGCCTGTCATATGAGTAACCTGGGAGGATTTTTCGAGGAAATTGCCCGCGTACTCAAACCCGATGGCTGGCTCGCAGGTTCTGACTGGATGGTTCGTGAAAAAAACCAGGACTTTCGAGTTTGGGATGATTTATTGTGCAATCGTGGTTTGAATTTTTACTTTGTTGATCAACTGGAATTTAGCAGGATTTTAAAATCCGTCGGCTTTCAGCAAATTCGATTTAACGATCGAACCGGGGCTTTTACCCGGTTTTCCGCTGCTTACAGTTTACGTGTGGCGCAAGATCTGAAACCTTTGTTGCTGTCGTCACTCGGTGACAAGGGATATCGGGCATTTAAGCAATGGACCGATGTGCGCTATTCAGGACTTAATAACGGTGGCATGTCGTATCAGCAACTCTATGCTCAGAAGTCAGGCGCGGGTTACTAACTGATGATAATTCCAGTCAGTCAGGAACTACTCGATGTGGTAGACGAAGACGATCGAATCGTCGGTGTTAAAACTCGCGGTGAGATTCATGAACTGGGTTTGATGCATCGCTCGGTGCACATTCTCGTGTTTAATAACCAGGGTCAGCTGTTTATCCAGAAACGTTCAATGAGTAAAGATAACCAGCCGGGACTCTGTGATAGTTCGGCCGCGGGTCATGTTGACAGTGGTGAAGACTATCACAGCTGTGCCATTCGTGAACTCGGAGAGGAACTGGGGGTAAAAGTTACTACATCGCCCGAAAAATTGTTTCGATTGCCGGCTTCAACGATTACCGGAATGGAACACTGCATCGTGTATCGGTTTATGCATGAGGGTCCTTTTGAGTTGCAGGCGGAAGAGATTGATGAAGGCGCGTGGATTAGTGCCGAAGAGATGGACAGACGCGTGGGCGAAGCGGACCCGACCCTGACCCTGGTACTGCAATTTATCTGGAAAAAATATCGCCAGGATTTTTGATCGTACTCGGGGCTGGTTGTTTGGATAGTTGATAGACAGGCTTTCAATGCACCGATTCTGGGTCAATTGTTCTCGCGCAGAACATAGATAGGGCTCGACCAGATGACGTGTCCGTCCTGCTGGATGATACGGATGTAGATGGCGTTATCCCTGTCATCGACGAGTGAGATCTGGCGCTCGATTTCGACACTGCGATGGATATTTTGGTCCGGTAGCCGGAACACTCGAATTCTTCTGCCGAGGCCTCCAGCGTCGAAAACAATATCTTCATAGCCAATATCGCTAATCTGAATTTCTGCTTTTACCAGATTGGTATCGATAGTTAATCTGCCTTTATCACTGTCCGCCAGGCTCGCATAAAAGCCACCGTGGCCACCGGTTGTCAATGCACTCCATTCCAGTTTAGCCGGTTCGCTTTGCTCAAATTTCCTGTCTATGTTGTAGCGATTGATCGGTTCGACATTTTCAAAGGTGTTATCGGTCAGCGTTGCACTGCCGTCCCAAATGGTTTCCCGGCCACGACCGCGGTATTCGGAACCTTCCCAGACAACACAAATACGCCGACCCAGTTCGATATCGTAGTAGGGTCGATAGGTTTCCAATGTTTGCAAACCATTGCGAATATCGATGCGCTCTATCGGTGCCGATCCAACCGCTTTTATTCTAAGCCTGAGCTGATCATCACCGGATCGCAGAATGTCACCCATCATCGCGCTGCCTGTGGGCCTGCTAGTGGCTTTTCCCAGGCTTGGATCGGTAGCAAACAAGTCGGCATCGTGCTCGAAATGAACATTAACATCGAGAATCATGCGGCAACCGGTGGTGCCGTAATGATGCCGTTTGCGAATACTGTCTGCCAGTGCTTCGCGGGTCAGTTCGGTCGCCAGCATGCAGGTCAGGCCACCATAAGAGCCAAAACTGGTTGCTCCTGGATGACTGGCACCGGGCCGCCCTTTATGACCATCAGAATTAGATACAATGCCGACGCGGTAACCCTTCTCCAGCGCATCCTCGATCAGCCATTCAAAGCTACCCCAGGCTGAATGGACTTCGACCGAGGTTTCGAGGCGCTCGTCGTGGGCCATTTTTACATCGGCATAGCGGCCACCGATGTGGGCGAAGACCACGCAATCGCGATCCTGTAGCCGGTCGAACAGGTCACGTGCGGAGCTGGCATCCGTATCAATATCGGAAAGATCATCGACCAGGGCATGCGAAGATCGGTGAATGGGCTGGCCTTCTTTCAGGTAGAGTACATTTCTGTCGCCGCCGAGACCGGTATTGCCTGACCATTCGTAACCGGGAAATGCGATAAAACGATGGTCCTGGTTAAATTCGCGCGTGAGGTCATTCAAGTGCTGCCAAAATGCTGTAGTAATCTGGAAATCGTTACCCTGGTGTGCAGTCGCATCGAGGAAAGCAAGGTCACGTGCAAAAGTATGAAAATCGCGCGCCGAGTTGGTGCCGATGGTTTCCTCGGACTGGCCGTGAAGATCACCCCAGTCGGGGAGTAATTCTGTACCGGCTATTATGCGTAAGGGATTCGATGTCGCCAGGACTAGATTTTTATCATCCACCAGTTCGATCAAAACGCATTCCTGGTCCGACTCTATGCGCAGGTTTTCGATCACAATGGCCCGTTGCCCAGGTTTGAATTCGATTTTTTCCGGCATCCCCGGCACCGGGCAATTCGAGCGTAAAAATATAGTCTGGTCGCACTGGTCACTCGGGTTTCCCCAGCTATCCTCGGCTTTTACCGACAGGCGGAATGAATCGCCGGGTCTGCGTGTGCTAGGCACAATAGCTTT
>JAPUFZ010000331.1 GCA_027293245.1 Gammaproteobacteria bacterium | reverse complement strand
TCGTACTCAGGGACAGACGCGGCAGGGCGAGTTGGGTCTACCGCAATTTTGATGGGCGTTGGTTCAAAAAAGGTGAATATTGTTAACTGGTAAGCCATGAAAGCAGGAAAGCATCTTTTTTACGGTTTTAACGAATGGTTGTGCAAAACTAATTTCAGTTTTTTGCAGGGTGCCTCGCACCCGGTTGACCTGGTTATGCGTGCCAACAACCTCGAATACGGTTCCCTGTGTATTAATGATTTTGACGGTGGCTACGGTCTCGCACGTTGCTACCGCGAGCTCGATTATTTGAAAAAACAGGGTCAGCATCAGCACCTGAAGTTGAATTATGGCGCCGAGATCCATTTCCAGCAGGACCATGATTTACCAGTGCTATTACAGGATACGCTGGTGCTGGTTGCCAGGGATGCGAGCGGTTATACCAACCTTAACAGGCTATTGAGCTATGCCCACCGCGATGGCAAGGATAAGGCCTTTATTCCGCTGGAATATTTACTCAACAGCGATGTGTCGGGGTTGTTTGCAATACAGCCGATGCGTGGAAGAATTCGCTGCAAAAACCCGGTGCTTCAGTATAACGAGCTGCGCTCCCTGTTCGGGGGAGATTTTTATCTCGCTATCAGTCGCCATCTGCATCCGGCGGAAGACCGCTGGATTAAATCGAGTCTTGAACTGGCGAACCAGTTCCAGCTCGAAATACTGCTGAGCCAGGATGTGTTTTTCCATGCGCGCTCGCAAAAATGCATGAGTGACCTGTTGCAGGCGATTCGTAACAACAGTAGTTTTGATGACTGTAAACAACACCTGTTTCCCAATAGCGAGCGCTGCCTGCACGGCCAGCCCGAGTTGCACCGTTTATTTTCACGCATCCCCAACTGCGAGCGTGCCTTGGCATTATCGGCAGAGTTGAACCGATCCTGCGTGTTCGACCTCGACCAGTTGAGCTATCACTACCCGAAGGAAATGATCCCGGCCGGACATGATGGCCAGTCTTACCTGTCGCAACTGGCCTTTCAGGGTGCGCAGGACCGCTTCGACGGGCAACCCCCGCAGAAGGTAATGGACCAGATTGCGCATGAGCTGGCCTTGATCGAGCAACTCAATTTTGCCGATTATTTCCTCACCGTGTGGGATATCGTGCACTGGGCCAGGCAACAGAAAATCCTCTGTCAGGGGCGTGGCTCGGCAGCGAATTCGACGGTTTGTTATGTACTGGGTGTTACCTCGGTCAATCCTGACCAGTTTAACCTGTTGTTCGAGCGATTTATTAGCATGGAGCGAGGTGATCCACCCGATATCGACGTTGACTTCGAGCACGAACGACGCGAAGAGGTGATTCAATATATCTATTCGCGTTATGGCCGTGATCGGGCTGCAATGGTCGCTAACGTGGTGACCTTCCGTGGCAAGGGTGCGTTGCGGGCGGTTGGCAAGGTGCTGGGGGCAAGCGAGGTCCTGTTGAGTCAAATGTCGAAGATCGCCAGCAGTCGTTACTATCGTGGCGCCGGCACTGAAAACATCGTCAGGGCATTGAAAAACGATTACCAACGGCAAAACCCGGAGGGCAAAAAAATAAGCTGGAAGTTATGGATGCAACTCAGCGATAAGCTGCATAGTTTCCCGCGACACCTGGGTATTCATTCGGGTGGTTTCATGCTTGCCGATAAACCGCTTAACTGCATGCTGGCGCAGGAGCCGGCCAGCATGCCAGGGCGTAGCGTGATCCAGTGGAGCAAGGAGGATATCGAGGCTCTGGGTTTTTTCAAGATCGATATATTGAGTCTCGGCATGTTGAGCGCGATACGAAAATGCTTTGACTATGTGGACTTTTATTACCAGCAGACGCTGAGTCTGCATGCGCTTCCGGATGACGATAAGGCGACTTACCAGATGATTCAGAAAGCCGATACAGTGGGCACTTTTCAAATTGAATCGCGTGCCCAAATGTCGATGTTGCCGCGCTTAAAGCCAGCCTGTTTTTATGACCTGGTGATCGAGGTGGCTATCATCCGACCCGGCCCGATTCAGGGTAAGGTGATACATCCATACCTGGCCAGGCGTGAAGGACTCGAACCGGTGACTTATCCGGACGAACGCTTGAGGCCGATACTCGCGCGCACACTCGGCATTGCGATATTTCAGGAACAGGCTATGCGCATCGCCATCGCAGTGGGTAATTTTAGCCCGGGTGAAGCCAACGAGTTACGTAAAAAAATAGGCGCCTGGGGGATTAAAGATTTCAATCGTGATCTATTGCCCTTGCTACAGAAGCTTGAAAATGGAATGCGGCAAAATGGCATCAAGCCCGAATTTGCCGAGCAGATACTCGGGCAAATGAAAGGCTTTGCCGAGTACGGATTTCCGGAATCTCACGCGGTCTCTTTTTCACTGATTGCCTATGCCTCCTGTTACCTGAAGTGTCATTACCCGGCGGCATTTTATACCTCGGTGTTGAATTCACAACCGATGGGGTTTTATTCTCCCCATGCACTACTGCAAAGCGCAAAACGCGAAGGCATTACCATCTTGCCGCTGTCATTGAATTTCTCGAACTGGGACCATGGTCTGGAAAAACCAGCCGGTGAAGCGGACTATGCAATCCGTCTCGGGTTTCGTCTGGTCAACGGCCTGCCGAAATCGACAGTAGACGGGTTCTTGCAGCTACGCTCCCAAACAGGGCCCTGGCACAGCTTTGAACACTTTGTGCGCAGTAACCAGTTAGCCCGCGATGATTTGACAATCCTGGCCGGCAGCGATGTTTTTAATGAACTGGGATGCGATCGATCCGATGCAATCTGGAAAGCCGAAGCCGCGCCTTTCCGCCCGATGCTCGATGACCAGGAGGTTTCCATCAGCTGGAAAGCGGAACAGTCGCTGGAGCGAATCCAGAAAGATTTCAAATCCTTTAAAACCAGTCTTGCCGGTCATCCGGCCGCGGTCATCAAACGACAACAATGGCCATTTAAGATCGATTTACAAAAATTTTCGCTCTCCAGTGATCTAGTTTCGCTGACACCAGACTCGGATGTTTTTGCTTTTGGCATGGTTTTGGTGAAACAGTCCCCAGGGTCCGCCAAAGGCATGGTATTTGTCACCCTGGAAGACGAGAAAGGTTTTTTCAACCTGGCATTTACGCCGCAGGTCTATACCCGGTTTTACCGCCAGATTGACCATCAAGCTTATCTCTGCGTGGTCGGCAAGCTGCAACGGGTGAATGAATCGCACTCGATTCTGGTAAAGCGGGTTTTCGAAGCCGATACCAGCGCGAGCCTGTTAGCCATGCGCGGGCGGCATCAGGAAACTGACGATCAAGCAGTAACACAGGTAGAGTTGGTAAAACCCCGCGCATTTCATTAACCCGTATATTGCCCGAGTAAATGTGACTCTTGCAAAGGCGCACCTTTGCGAGAGCTTCGACTTAGATGAAAATGATAAAAGGCAGCAGGGTTTCACCGGTTTTCCATACCGTTGCAAAAATCGGCACACCCATAAAATTTAATCCGATCAGCGCAAATAGCGCATAAACTCCATAGCGCTGGTTGTAGTACCTGTATTGTATCGCGAGGTGCCTGGGCAGGAAGTAGGGCAGTATATAGTGACCGTCCAGCGGTCCGATCGGGATCAGGTTGAACAGCATCAATAACAAGTTGATCAAGGCCAGAAAAGTAAAAAAGAAGTAGGGTCCCTGACCCTGGACCAACGACCAGCCTGCTTGCAGGCCAAGCTGATAAAAGTTTATTACTACAATCGCAAGTATCAGGTTCATCGCCGGGCCCGCAGCAGCCACCATTAATATGGCCCAGCGCGAATTAAAATTGGCCGGATTGGTTGGCACTGGCTTGGCATAGCCAAAACCGATCAGGGCAACCATTAGCAACCCAACGGGATCAATGTGTGCGAGTGGGTTGAGGGTTAGGCGACCGGCTTTCTCGGCCGTATCGTCCCCATAGAATTTGGCAACGATGCCGTGCCCGTATTCATGAAAAGTCAGTGAAATAATCAATGCGGTCATGATCAGTACAAACAGTGAATACTGTTGCTGCATTAACAGTTGAATCATAGATTGGTTAACCAAAAGCGATGAGTGTCCTGGAAATCATAATTCTTTAGATTAATCATTATTGGTAGATTTACCTCTTCTGCTGGTATGATCAATATTGGGAACACCGAATTCTTCCTCTTCATCGTCCCCGTCTGGTTCTTCTACCAGACTAAGGCCATCAAATGTTTCGCCCTTACTGGCTTCGCCTTTCTTACCGAGCTCGATACGAAGTCTGAGGTTGTTTTCAGCGTCTGCATTCTTGAGGGTTTCTTCCAGCGTGATTTTACCCGCGTTATACAAATGATATAAAGCAGTATCAAAGGTCTGCATACCGATACCCTCGGACTTCTGCATTACTTCTTTAATTTCGGTGACAGCACCTTTCAGGATTAAATCGGCGATCCGACCAGAATTCAGCAGGACTTCAATCGCAGCACAGCGTTTATTGTCAACAGTCGGAATCAGTCGTTGCGATACGAATGCCTGCAGATTGATCGACAGATCATTGAGCAACTGGGTTCGACGCTCTTCAGGGAAGAAATTTATTATCCGATCGAGAGCCTGATTGGCATTGTTGGCATGTAACGTTGAGATCGCCAGGTGACCGGTTTCTGCAAATGCGAGCGCGTGCTCCATGGTTTCACGGTCTCGTATCTCCCCAATCAGAATCACATCGGGCGCCTGCCGCAGGGTGTTTTTCAGTGCGTCGGCAAAGGAGTCAGTATCGACGCCAACTTCGCGCTGGTTAACAATACAACCCTTATGTTGATGAATAAATTCCACCGGGTCTTCGATGGTAATGATATGGCCCTTGGAATTGATGTTACGATAATCGATCAATGCAGCTAGTGAGGTTGATTTACCGGATCCGGTACCACCGATAAATAAAATCAACCCGCGTTTGGCCATGATGATTTTAGTTAGCACACTCGGCAGCCCGAGATCGTCGATATTAGGGATTTCTACGACAATATTGCGGATTACCATCGACGTTTCGTTACGTTGCCTGAAGATGTTTACCCGAAAGCGCCCGATACCATGCAGCGACAAAGCCAGATTCATCTCCAGTTTCTCGTCAAATTCCTTTTGTTGCTTTTCATTCATGATTTCCAGCGCCAGGGTATGAACCCATCCTGGCGGTACAGGATCCTTACCTAGCGGTGTTAATACGCCATTAAATTTACCGCTTACTCGTGCGCCGGTAGAAAAGTAAAGGTCGGAGCCATCTTTTTCGGCGAGGATTTTGAGGTAAGGAGTTACTTTCATATTTTTAGTTTCTAATGTTGGTAATAGGAAGAATTATTGATAAGGAAAATCTTAAATATAAAATGAACAATATCACATAAGCCTTTGTAAATAATGAAAACACGCTATAATATTTTTGTTAGTAAATTTAACACATTTATTTGATGTTCGATTCCTAAGCGCATAATTTTGTGCAAAGAGAAAAGTTGCCTACACTTAAGGTTATCCAACAGGCATAGATTTCTCAATGGTTCTGGGCTATAGCCCAAAGTAGTGTAGTTGATTCTCGACCAAATCGAGTAAGAGAAGTCATAATCATATCACCCTTGTTTCAGTAGTCGTATTGTTTTGAATATTAAAAAAGGTAAGAATAAACGTGTCGCAGGACCTGATCAGCCGTTATAACAATACCGTTCGAATCCAGTTTCACAACAGTGAAATGGAGAAAGGGTATCGGCAACAGCAACAATCGCGAGCTCGCCGTTCGGGCGTCCTTGGGTTTACTATATTATTGTTGCTCAACCTGGCCTTTGCTTACCTGGAATATCGCGCCTTTGGCCACGATGTTGCGCTTCCCATGTATGGTTACCTGGCTGCCGCCGGACTGGCTTTAGGCAATTTGATGATCAGTCAGTTTCTGCCAAATCCTTACCAGCTCAATCTGCGATTGATAGTAAACGGTGTCGCCAGCATGTGTTGCGTCATATGGGCGGTTTATCTACAGAAGTACAGTGCCTACCATTTGCTTGAAATGAGTTTGTTGATCATCTGGCTGGGTAGCCTGAATGTCACAGGTTTTTTGACTACGGCCCTGATTAGCCTGGTTATGGTCGGTGGATTCCTGGCGATATTGCAGCTGACCAATATATCCAGTTTCTGGATTAACCTGGTGGCCATACTGTTGCTAATCACAGCCGTGATTAGCTGTTACCTGGCTTATATACTTGAACGCCAGCGACGCAGCCTGTTTCTGCAAACCGCGCTTAATCACGATATGAGTAAACGCCAGGAAACCTGGGCATATACCCTGATTGATCTGGATATGGCCTTGAGTGGAATTATTGAATTCGGGGAAATGATCGGCATGTTGAAGAAACACCTGGAAACCGTTATCGATTTCGATTCCTATATTCTTACCTCGCTAGAAGGCCAGGGACCCAAACCGGTAGCCGATAAAATAGAAGGCACTCTTTTTGAAACTGAAGACAGAACACTCTGGTCGGAAGAAGTACTCAGTAAACTCACCCAGACCCGTCAGGCCACGGTTAGTGCAGAGCATGAAATCGTAAAAGGGAAACTGGGTGGTAAAAGGAAGAAATTTCTGTCTTATCGAATGGATATACCGGTATTTAGTGATTTAAACCTGAAGGGGGTAATTGCCCTGCGTCGTGTTGCGGAACCTTTTAACGATCTGGATATGATAGCCAGTGTCAGTATTGCTAGTCAGGCTATGCTGATTTTTCAGCGTACCGCAAAGAGTTCGGCGGTGATTTTGCCGAGCTCGGCTCCGGTTCCTGCAACACGTCAATCGGCGGCCGCAGCAACATCAAAAATTGCCACATCTCAATCAACCGACATGGAAGTGACCGACCTTAGTTACACCGACCCCAATGGGCTGGTGGCTACCAGCGAAATGATGAAAAAGGCCAGGAAGGTTCAGGCAAAGGCGAAGAAAACCATTACCCTGCTAAGTCGTGAAAATGCCGATAAGATAGCAATCGATAAGTACCGAACTGCCGTAGTGGAAGGAGATCCTTTATCTGTGGTGATTATAGAAATTGATGGATTATCCAAGCTGCGCGAGCAAGATGGAGACCATGTTGCATACAAGGTATTCGCCTCAATAGTAAAATACATCTTTTCCACGGTGGATAAACAAAAAGATACACTCGGGCGTTATGGCCAGAATGGTCTCAGTGTACTACTGCCTGAAATCGATATGAATGCGGCAGAAAAGTTTGCCGAAAAGATCCGACTGTCTGTATCGGAAACCAGATATAAGACTACCTACGGGGATAGAACCGCAACGCTAAGTATCGGTGTCGCGGCGATGACCGACGAAACCAGTGATTACGCCTCCATGGTTAAACGCGCCGATATGGCATTATTTGTTGCCAAGAAGA
>JAPUFZ010000330.1 GCA_027293245.1 Gammaproteobacteria bacterium | reverse complement strand
TTCCAGTATCCACTGATTTTGACTGGCGAGCGCGATTCGATAATGAAAATCGATATCACCCTCGTGTTGAAAGTAGGCCTTGCCCTCGGTTTTACCGATAGCATCCTCGTGCGAATCGAGTAGCCGGTGCAATGCGCGGATATCCTGCTCGCGCATAAACCTGGCGGCGAGCCTCGCAGCCATGCCTTCAAGGGCTTCACGTGCGCTGTAGATATCCTCCATCATCCTGATATCGAGTGTTACCACACGGGACCCGGCATGGGGAACTCTTACCACCAGCTTAATCTGTTCGAGACGATGAATGGCCTCACGCAAGGGGCCACGGCTAATGCCATATTTCAGTGCGAGGTCCGATTCGATTATTTTACTACCCTGTGGCAACTGCCCAGTGATGATATCAGCCTTAATACTCTCGTAGGCGCGACTCGCCAGAGTGCGAGTTTCAAGCGCTGTACCTGATGGGAGCGATGGTGCAGTATTTTCCATATATTGTTGACAATAAGTATTAAAAATTGCGAATCTAAGCCAAAATATGCATTTATTATTAATTATTGTCAACAATAAATCTATTTCATCGGAATGTTGATTAGTCCAAAAATCGCTTTCAGGGCATGCCAGCGGGCTTTCAGATTATTAATCTTGACGATTGGAAAATTCAATAATGGTAACCGGGCTCGATAACCCACCCGATAATGGGTTATATTGGCGCTAGTGGATCGCGGATTACCCCAGCCCCGAATCCAGATTTTGGCGTTAGGCGAGCAAAAATACAATACCGCTTAATTTATAGGTCATCTCTATAGGCCACCATTGGGGAATCGAAGAGGAAAGACATGAGTACCGATACCGTAACCATTATTGACGACGCGACCGGTAAAAAAGTGCAATTACCACTGTTGACACCCACCAGTGGGCCGAAAACCATTGATATAGGTGCGCTTTATAAAGAGCTGGGGTATTTCACCTACGACCCGGGATTTATGTCTACTGCGAGTTGTACCAGCGCTATTACTTTTCTTGATGGGCAGAAGGGTATATTGCAGTACCGCGGTTATCCGATCGATCAACTCGCCGAGCATAGCTCTTACCTTGAGGTTTGTTATTTGCTGATCAATGGTGATTTGCCAAATAAGCAGGAGCTCGAAGAATTTGTAAGTGGCATCACCAATCATACGATGTTGCATGAGGCCTTGAAGCGATTTTTCAGCGGCTTTCGTCGTGATGCGCATCCCATGGCTATCATGGTTGGGGTGGTGGGTGCGCTGGCGGCTTTTTACCATGAGCATATGGATATCCATAATCCTGAGCATCGCCTGATTACCGCGCATCGCCTGATTGCCAAGATGCCGACGATTGCAGCCTGGAGTTATCGCTATGCGATGGGTAAGCCATTTGTTTACCCGGTCAATAGTCTTAGCTATACCGAAAACTTCCTGCACATGATGTATTCGATGCCGACCGAGGAGTACACCCCGAATCCGCTGCTCGCCAAGGCACTGGATTTGATACTGATCCTGCACGCAGATCACGAACAAAATGCATCGACCGCGACTGTGCGCCTCGCCGGCAGTTCGGATGCCAATCCTTTTGCTGCAGTGGCGGCGGGTATTGCGGCACTTTGGGGGCCCGCGCACGGTGGCGCCAACGAGGCGGTAATACGTATGCTGATGGATATCAATGAATCGGGTAAACCGCTACAGGCATTTGTTGATCGAGCCAAGGACAAGAACGATAGTTTTCGATTGATGGGTTTTGGTCACCGGGTATACAAAAACTATGAT
The DNA here is from genome assembly GCA_027293245.1 of Gammaproteobacteria bacterium. Taxonomy (GTDB): domain Bacteria; phylum Pseudomonadota; class Gammaproteobacteria. The sequence continues at coordinate 1,603 of JAPUFZ010000330.1, read as the reverse complement.
CCACGCGCTACGTTGATTCGTAAAATCTGTCATCAATTATTAAATGACATGGAGTCGACCGGTGAGCAGAAAAAACTCCTGGAAACTGCAATGGCGCTGGAAAAAGTTGCCCTCGAAGACGAATACTTTGTGCAGCGAAACCTCTACCCTAATGTCGATTTTTACTCTGGCATCATCTTCCTGGCGATGGGTATACCGATGAACATGTTTACGGTTATATTTGCCATGGCGCGCACCGTAGGCTGGATTACACAGTGGAACGAAATGCAATCAGAGGGAAAACTCAGGATTGGCCGGCCACGCCAGCTTTATGTCGGCCTAATCGACCTGGAGTATGTGCCGATAAATAAACGCAAGTAAATTCGCCTGTGCCAGGACCGGCGATTTGATAACTGTTGCTGGCTCAACTGTAGTGTATTATTGCCGTTGGATAAATGCAGATTCATCTCCATATATTAAGGAGTTCGTCTTAATTGAATTAGAAGAGAATTAATAAAATGTTACAGGCATATCGAGACCACACAGCGGAGCGCGAAACAGAAGGCATTCCACCGAAGCCACTCGACGCGCAACAGGTCGCCGACCTGATCGAATTGATTAAAAACCCACCCGCCGGTGAAGATCAATACCTGCTTGAACTATTGACCCAGCATGTCCCTGCCGGGGTCGACGAGGCAGCTTACGTCAAGGCAGGCTTTCTCGCAGCGGTCTGTAGTGGTGAATTGAACACAGATCTGATCGATGCTGTCAAAGCGGTAGAAATTCTCGGTACCATGCTCGGCGGTTATAACATCCAGCCCCTGATTGCGGCCCTGGACAGGGATAATACCGCGGCTGCGGCCGTGAAAGCACTGTCGCACACACTACTGATATTCGATGCATTTCATGATATTAAGGAAAAATCCGATGCCGGTAACGCCTATGCCGCGCAGGTAATCGAGTCCTGGGCCAATGCCGAATGGTTTACCAGTAAACCGGCACTGGCCGAAAAAATCACGGTCTCAATATTCAAGGTTCCCGGCGAAACCAACACCGATGATTTATCTCCTGCTCAGGATGCCTGGTCGCGTCCAGATATACCGCTTCATGCTAATGCCTTCCTGAAGAACCCACGCGAGGGCCTGACTGACAAACCGTTGCAAAAAATTCAGCAGTTGAAGGCGCTGGGTCATCCGATTGCCTATGTCGGCGATGTTGTCGGCACCGGTTCATCAAGAAAATCGGCGACCAATTCGGTTTTGTGGCATATGGGTAAAGATATCCCCTATATTCCAAACAAAAACAATGGTGGCTACTGTTTCGGCGCCAAGATTGCGCCGATCTTTTTCAATACCATGGAAGACGCAGGCGCCCTGCCGGTCGAGATGGATGTTTCCAGACTCGAAATGGGTGATGTAGTCGACCTTTATCCCTACCGGGGCATAGTCACGAAGCACAACAGTGACGAAGAGCTTTCCAGTTTTAAGCTCGCGACCAATGTGTTACAGGATGAAGTTCGAGCTGGTGGGCGTATTCCGTTGATCTTCGGTCGAGGTCGAACCGAGCGCGCACGCACGGCCCTGGATTTGCCGCCATCCGATATTTTCGAAGTTCCAGAGTCACC
>JAPUFZ010000033.1 GCA_027293245.1 Gammaproteobacteria bacterium | reverse complement strand
GCTATCTGCCAGGTGGTATGATGCCGAGTATGTAAAAATCAGGATTAAACGGATTGATCATGCAAAAGGAACAAATTGCCAGTTTTATCAGACTCCATCACGTATTTGGTATCGGTCGTGTTTCGCTAATCAGCCTGGGCGAGAATTTCGACCATAATTTCAATTATGTTACCAGCGCCAGTCGCAGCGAATTACAGGCCGCCGGACTCAACCGGGAAACGATTGATCTAATCTTGAAGCCTGACCAGGCCCGCGTGGATCGGGAGCTGGAATGGGCCGAACAAAGCGGCAATCAAATCATCTGCTACGACGACGCAAGCTATCCTGCTTTACTTCGACAAACAGTTAATTTTCCTCCCTTACTCTATTGCAGCGGCAACATCGACCTGCTCGCCAGTCCGCAAATTGCTATCGTCGGTAGCCGACACTGCACACCAGGCGGCGCCAAAACCGCTACCGATTTTGCCCGGGTTCTGGCACAGTCGGGTTTGACCATCACCAGCGGCATGGCAACCGGTATCGACACCCATGCCCATTTGGGGGCGCTCGCATGTGGTGGCAACACAATTGCAGTAACCGGAACCGGGCTCGACCGTATCTATCCGTCGAGCAATCGGCAAATGGCGTACGATATCCATGAAAAGGGTTTACTGGTAACCGAGTTCCCGCTTGGCACCAGTCCGCGCAGTGATAATTTTCCAAGGCGTAACCGTATTATCAGTGGCTTATGCGTAGCGACCCTGGTGGTTGAAGCGGCGCGGCGCAGTGGCTCGTTAATTACCGCCCACCAGGCGGTCGAACAGGGCCGGGAAGTTTTTGCTATCCCTGGCTCCATCCACAACCCTCAGGCCAGAGGCTGCCATCAATTGATTCGAGAAGGTGCAAAGCTCGTAGACCAGGCCTCGGACATCATTGAAGAACTCGGTAGTCTGCTGGGTTTTATTGCGCAGCAGCAGATCAATCAGACTAGTGATATACAGCTCGACCAGGAAGCTATCGGCCTGCTGGAAGTGATTGGCTATGATCCGGTTTCTGCCGATGCACTGGTTGAACGTAGTGGCTTGACCATCGACAAGCTTTCATCCATGCTATTGTCACTTGAACTTAGTAATCTTATTCAATCGGCACCTGGTGGCTGCTTCGTCAGGATATAAATGAGGCATACATGAAAGAAAGCGTAATAGACGTTTTGATGTACATATTTTCCAGCTATGCTGATCACGAAGATAACCTGGCCGAAGACCGGGACGGTATCAGTGCAGACCTGAAAGCAGCAGGATTTGACAGCCTCGAAATTGACAAGGCCTTCGAATGGCTGGATGGGCTGGCACTTGCCGAAGATATCCCCCCAGTCAACCAGTCCTCGCATAGCACGCGGATTTTCGCAACGCGGGAAAACCAGAGACTGGATTTGAATTCACAGGGGTTTCTGATGTTTCTGGAGCAATCGGGAGTATTGACTCCCGAACTGCGAGAACTGGTGATCAATCGAGTGATGGCACTGGACGATGACTCTGAAGTAGATATTGAAGAACTCAAGTGGGTAGTGATGATGGTGTTGTTTAATAGCGCCGAAGGACACGACGAAAATACGTTAATGCACTATGAAGATATTGTATTTTCCGATCAACCCGCTATATTCCATTGAAGACATTCGCGTCTTCGATGTCTCGTTTTTAATTTCAACCACTAAATCAGACACTATTAATGGCCAGCCATCTTGTCATCGTAGAATCGCCTGCTAAAGCAAAAACAATCGAAAAATACCTGGGTAAGGATTTTAAAGTGCTTGCTTCCTATGGGCACGTGCGCGATCTGGTACCCAAAGAAGGCGCCGTCGAGACTGATAATAATTTCAAGATGAACTATAGCGTAGTCGAACGCAACGAAAAACACATTAACAACATAATAAGGGAACTGCGCAAGGCCGATTCGCTCTATCTGGCCACTGACCCTGATCGCGAAGGTGAGGCCATTTCCTGGCACCTGTACGAATTACTCAAAGAAAAAGGCCTGATGAAAAACAAGCGCACTTTTCGCGTCGCTTTCCATGAGATAACGCGCCAGGCGGTTACTGATGCGGTCAGCAATCCCGGTGAAATCACTATGGATCTGGTGAATGCCCAGCAGGCCCGTCGGGCCCTGGATTACCTGGTTGGATTCAATCTCTCACCTTTGCTATGGAGAAAGATTCGACGGGGGCTGTCGGCTGGCCGGGTGCAAAGCCCCGCGCTACGCATGATCGTCGAACGCGAGCTCGAAATTGAAGCCTTCAATCCGCAGGAATACTGGACAATTGAATCCGATAACGAATTCGAAAACCAGCAATTCGTCGCCAGGCTCACCCAACTGCAGGGTGAGAAAATCAAGCAGTTTAGTATTACCAATAGCGCGCAGGCCGAGGATGCCCATCGAATTTTGAACGATGCGGCAAAGGGTCGATTACTGGTACAGCAGGTTGAGAAGAAACAACGCAAACGCAACCCGGCGCCCCCATTTACGACTTCTACGCTACAACAGGAAGCCTCGCGTAAGCTCGGATACGGTGCGCAGAAGACAATGCGCACCGCACAACGCCTCTACGAGGGCATAGATATTGGCGCAGGACAAGTGGGTTTAATCAGTTATATGCGGACTGATTCGCTCACTCTGTCGAACGATGCGCTCACCGATATCAGGTCTCTGATAACTCAAAAATATGGCAGCAGCGCATTACCGGAAGAGCCTCGTTTTTATAAGACCAAAGCGAAAAATGCCGAGGAAGCACACGAAGCGATACGACCCACGAGTGCGATGAACGAACCGGACAGGATTAAATCCTACCTGGGTGACGACGAGTTTCGTTTATATGACCTGATCTGGAAAAGAACCATCGCCTGCCAGATGATTCATGCGACCCTCGATACCGTAAGTATCGACCTCAGTTGCGGCTCAGGCAATATTTTCCGCGCTAGCGGATCAACCATCCGCGACCCGGGATTCATGCGCGTTTATACCGAAGGCCTGGATGACAACAAGCAGGATGACACCAAAGAAAATATCCTGCCGCCGCTTAAACAGGGTGATCGGGTTGATCTCAGAGAAATTCGCCTCGAGCAACACTTCACCGAACCACCGCCACGATACAGCGAAGCCACCCTGGTAAAAACACTCGAAGAATACGGCATTGGCCGCCCTTCGACCTACGCCTCCATTATCACCACCCTGC
>JAPUFZ010000329.1 GCA_027293245.1 Gammaproteobacteria bacterium | reverse complement strand
TCGGGTCAGCCAGTTTGCCGGTGAATGGTTTGCCGCAGCCTATTTTCGCTTTGCCGGCGAAGCCGAGGCCAAAACTTCCGGACAGAATTCGAATATTCGACATTTATTGCAAAAACGTAATGCCAGTCAACCGATAGGACTACCTTCCTGTGGTTCGGTGTTTAAAAACCCACCAGGACATTATGCTGCGAAACTGATAGAGAGTGCCGGTCTCAAAGGATATACGCTGGGCGCAGCCGGTGTTTCGACCAAACATGCCAATTTCATCATTAGCAATCAAGCCACCCGGGCTGCCGATATTGAAGCACTAATCGGTCATATCCAGGCGGTAGTCAAGCAGGCATGCGGCGTTGAGCTTGAAACAGAAGTTCGCATATTGGGAGAGGCATCGTGACCAGTATGCGAGCCAGTCTAACGCCGGATCTGGTTTTAAACATTCCGGAATCGACACTGACGGCAGGTTTTTACCATGTTTAGCTTTCGAAACAAAGCTGCCCAGGCCAGGAAAAAATTCAGGGCAAACCAGCCCGAGCTGGTATGGCGCAGCAGTTATGGCTGGTTACTGATGCTGCTGCCGTTGCTGGGAGGTACTGGATATCTGTCATATCGGGATACTTTGTTACCGATTAGAACGATACAGTTGTCAGGCAGCTTCCAGAATATTGATCAACAGGCTGTGCAATCAAGCCTGCAACAGTTTATCGGTGAAGGGTTTTTTTCACTCGATATTAATCGCGTGCAGAAATCCCTGAGCGACAAACCCTGGATCGATTCGGTTTCGATTCGGCGGGTCTGGCCCGATCGACTCAAAATCGTAGTGATCGAGAATAAACCGGTCGCGCGTTGGGATAGCGATCACCTGATTAGCGATAAAGCGGTAGTTTTTGCGGCAGCGACGGGCGCATTCGGTCATTTGCCGATTGTGAACAGCGCAAGCGATAGTCCAGGCCAGATGTTAGGTCTTTTCTATCGGCTCGAGACCAGGTTCGAAAAATTGAATGAGCAGGTGGCAGTGCTGCGCAAGGACAGTCGTGGTGCACTCGAAATTCAACTTGAAAGCGGCCTGACGATAAAGCTCGGCCGGATGGATATCGAGCGTAAGATTACCCGTTTTGTTGCTATTTATAGGCAGCATATCTATCCCAGGCGAGATCAAATCCAGGCGCTCGATTTGCGTTACAGCAACGGATTTGCAGTTGCCTGGAAAAAAGAAGTCTTGCAGAGCAGGGACGAAGCATCCCTGTGGGGAAATAATAATGTCTAAAAAGGCAGACGATAATTTAATTGTCGGACTCGATATCGGTACCTCGAAGGTTGTCGCCATCGTCGGCGAGGTTTCCGCCGAAGGTGATATAGAAATAATCGGCATTGGCACTCAAGTCTCGCGCGGGTTGAAGAAAGGGGTGGTTGTCAATATCGAGTCGACCGTACAGTCGATTCAACGCGCAGTAGAAGAAGCGGAATTAATGGCCGGCTGCCAGATTCGATCTGTTTACGCCGGCATTGCTGGTAGTCACATTCGCAGTATCAATTCGCATGGCATAGTTGCCATCAAGGAAAAAGAAGTGACGGCGGCCGATGTGGCGCGCGTAATCGACGCCGCAAAAGCCGTAGCAATCCCGGCCGATCAGCGCATTCTCCACGTTCTCCCGCAGGATTTTGTGATTGATAATTCAGAAGGAATTCGCGATCCCATCAGTATGTCAGGGGTACGCCTTGAAGCGAAGGTACACCTGGTCACCGGTGCGATGAGTGCCGCGCAAAATATAATCAAATGCGTGCGGCGTTGCGGACTTGAGGTCGATGACATTATTCTCGAACAACTGGCTGCAAGTGCCGCTGTTTTAACCGAGGACGAAAAAGAGCTGGGTGTCTGCCTGGTGGATATTGGCGGTGGTACCACCGACATTGCGGTGTTTTCCGATGGTGCTATCAGGCATACCTCGGTAATACCCATTGCGGGTGATCAGGTCACCAATGATATTGCAGTGGCATTGAGAACCCCGACACAGTATGCCAATGATTTGAAAATCAGGTATGCCTGTGCATTGCGGCAGCTTGCCGCAGAGGATGAAACAATCGAGGTGCCCAGTGTTGGGGATCGTGAGCCGCGTAGACTCGCTCGCCAGACTCTGGCTGAGGTAGTAGAGCCACGTTATGAAGAGTTGCTGGGCCTGGTGCAAACCGATCTCAGGCGTAGTGGATTCGAAGAAATTTGTGCGGCCGGTGTAGTGTTAACCGGCGGCAGTTCGAAGATGGAAGGCGTGATCGAACTGGCGGAGGAAATTTTCCATATGCCAGTTCGACTGGGCTATCCACAACATATATCGGGTCTGGTCGACGTCGTTCGCAACCCGATACATTCCACCGGGGTCGGGTTGCTGCTGTTTGGAAGCAAGCAGCAATCCGGCCTCTCCAGTTTCCACCTGGAGGACGATTCTGAAGCCGGCATTTTGGCCAGGATGAAGAGCTGGTTTCAGGGTAATTTTTAGCTATGGCAAGAGGAGATATTAAAATGTTTGAACTAATGGATTCACATTCTAAAGATCCGGTGATTAAGGTCATCGGTGTCGGCGGTGGCGGCGGCAACGCCGTACAGCATATGGTGTCGGCAGGCATCGAAGGGGTTGAGTACATATGCGTCAATACCGACGTACAGGCACTCAAAAAAATGGATGTGCGAGCGACTATGCAAATCGGCTCTAGCATCACCAGGGGTCTGGGCGCGGGTGCTGATCCGGGTATCGGCCGACAGGCGGCACTAGAGGATCGAGAGCGTATTCAGGAAGCGATAGAGGGTGCCAACATGCTTTTTGTCACCGCCGGCATGGGCGGTGGCACCGGCACAGGTGCTGCACCGATAATCGCGCAAATCGCCAGGGAGTTAGGTATCTTGACGGTCGCAGTGGTTACCAAACCTTTTGCTTTTGAGCGCGCCAAGCGCATGGCGCAAGCCGAGGCCGGCATTAAGGAGCTTTCAGGCGTGGTTGATTCGTTGATCACAATTCCGAATGAAAAGCTGATGCCGGTTCTGGGAAAAGATACCTCTTTACTGGAAGTCTTCATGAAAGCCAACGATGTGTTGAAAGGCGCGGTCCAGGGAATAGCTGAACTGATTACCTGTCCCGGTCTGATCAATGTCGATTTTGCCGATGTACGCACGGTAATGTCGGAAATGGGCATGGCGATGATGGGGACTGGTACGGCGACGGGTGAAAACCGTGCGCGTGAAGCCGCCGCCGCGGCAATCTCCTCGCCACTGCTCGAGGACGTTAATATTTCAGGGGCGCAGGGCATACTGGTGAATGTCACCGCGGGTCTTGATCTGGCGATCGGTGAACTTGATGATGTCGGCACTATAATTACCGAATATGCATCGGCCGATGCGAATGTGGTGGTGGGTACGGTAATTGACTCGAATATGCAGGACGGCGAATTACGAGTGACGATGGTTGCTACTGGTCTCGGTAAAGATTCAATCATTGCCGATACCCAGATTGCTGCTATTCAGCCCGAAAAGAATGGTGAGATCGACTACAAGAAACTCGATAGACCGACGGCGATCCGTCAGAAGGTGGTGGGAGATACCATCGAGATACCCGAAGACAAGGAAAGTATGGAGTATCTTGATATCCCTGCCTTTCTGCGCCGCCAGAACGACTAGTTGTTAGCCCTCTTGCCTGGAGGCGGTTCAGAGATGGACCGCTACCCTTTAGTCAGGATTCAGAGCATAACCTGTTGTTGGAATTTAGACCGAAGCCACCGATCCGCCGATAAAAAACCACCACCATATATAATATTGGTCAATAGCATTGAACCCCAGAGATAGTGCCAGACCAGACCCGCACCCTTGGCTAGCGTTGCGTAATAAGACACGACTGCCATTATATTAACCACCGACAGTGCAATCGCTGTAAAGCGGGTTCCAAGCCCTGCGATTAAAAATACTGGGAATACCAGCTCTCCAAAAGTTGCCAGATAGGCGGCGAGTTCGAAGGGTAAAAACGGGACCGCATATTCGTATTCAAATAGTGTCAGTGTCAGTTCCCAGTCGTTGATTTTGAACAGGCCGGCTTTTAAAAATACCCAGGCGACATACCATCGAAAATATAAAAGTAGTAGGGGTGAGCCAAATTTAGTGAGAAGTTCATTTGCCGTGTGCACGGGCGCGAGCTTATCTACCAATCCCATATTTGAATCCCCTGTGAAAATTTATCGCTGCAATGTGGTAGTCGCTTTGAGTTGGTCGATTTAAAAAAGTTCAGTTACCAGTATTCAAAGAATCAGGAATCTGTTTATTCAGGATTGCCGAGTTTTCCACGACTACAGTAAATCGATACGGTCGGCCTGGGATTTCAGGCTTGCAAGGGCCGAAACTGTCTCCGCGAGTCTATTTTTTTCCTTGTTTACGACCGCTGATGGTGCTCTCGATATAAAATTTTCATTGTTCAACTTGGCTTCTATGCGCTGGGTCTCCTGCTCGAGTTTAACAATGTTTTTCCGCAATCGTATTAGCTCGGCGTCTTTATCAATCAGGCCAGCCAGCGGAATTAACAAATTCATATCGCCGATCAGGGAAGTAGCCGATTCGGGTGCCTTGTCATGCGGCTCGAGCCAGGTAATGGATTCAATTTTTGCCAGCGATACCAGCAACGATCGGTTGGTTTCAATTCTTTGTTTATCGATATTACTGCCATTCTGGCAGACTACCGGTAACGCCAGGCCAGGTTTAACGTTCATTTCTGAACGTATCTGACGTATACCCATGATGAATTGCTTAACCCACTCAAGCTCTTCAATAGCGCTGTTATCGATTAACCCTTCATCCGCTTCGGGGTAGCGACAGTGCATGATTGTTTCACCCGTTACCTTAGCCAGTGGCGCGAGTCGCTGCCATAGTTCTTCGGTGATATACGGCATAATGGGATGCAATAGCCGCAGGATCGACTCTAAAACGGTAATCAGCGTATGTCTGGCAGCGCTTTTTTGACGCGGGCTATAGCTATTAGAATAGAGCACTGGTTTGGACAATTCGATATACCAGTCGCAGTAATCGTTCCAGACGAACTCGTACAAGTCACGTGATACCAGATCGAATCGATAAGACTCGATATGTTGAATGATTTCTGCTTCGACCTGTTGTAATCGCGCAATTATCCAACGATCTGCGAGCGATAGATCGCTCTCGTTGTTATCCTGCCCCTCGGTATTTTGTAAAACGTAGCGGGTTGCGTTCCACAATTTATTGCAGAAATTACGGTAGCCTTCGATTCGACCGAGGTCAAAGCGAATATCGCGACCGGTAGTCGCGAGCGCGGTAAAGGTAAAACGTAAAGCATCGGTACCGAATGCCGGAATGCCATCCGGGAAGTGTTTTTTCGTTGCCGCGATAATGGCCGGCGCCATCTCGGGCTGCATCAGCCCGGCGGTGCGCTTGGCTAACAGTTCATCCAGGCTGATACCATCGATCAAGTCGAGAGGGTCGAGTATATTACCCTTTGATTTAGACATCTTATTGCCTTCAGCGTCACGTACCAGACCGTGAATGTATACCTGGCGGAATGGCACCTCATCCATAAACTTAAGGCCAAACATGATCATACGAGCGACCCAGAAAAATATGATATCAAAGCCGGTAACCAATACACTGGTCGGATAAAATTTGCTCAACGCGGGGTCGTCTTTAGCGGGCCATCCGAGGGTGCTGAAAGGCCACAGTGCCGAGGAAAACCAGGTGTCGAGTACATCTTCATCCTGACTTAGTGGCAGATCTTGAGCGAGTCCGTACTTGGCTCGCGCTGCATCCGCACTTTCTGCCACGTAAAATTTACCGGATGGATCGTACCAGGCTGGAATACGATGTCCCCACCAGATCTGGCGCGAGATACACCAGTCCTGGATATTTTCCATCCAGTTGAAATAGGTTTTCGACCAGTTTTCCGGGATGAACTTGATTCTTCCATCTTTAACCGCCTGTATTGAAGGTTTGGCCAGTGGTTCTGCGCGCACAAACCACTGGTCGGTCAGGTAGGGTTCAATCACTGAATGACTGCGGTCTCCGCGCGGTACCACGAGCTTGTGGTCGTCTACCTTTTCCAGTAAGCCGAGGTCATCCAGGTCCCTTACTACTGACTCGCGTGCGATATATCGATCCATGCCCCGGTAAGCTTCGGGGGCCTGGTGGTTTAATTTTGCATCGATGGTGAAAATATTGATCAATGGTAAATTGTGTCTTTGACCAACCTCGTAGTCATTAAAATCATGTGCCGGAGTTATTTTTACACAACCTGAGCCAAATTCCGGGTCGACATACTCGTCCGCAATGACCGGGATTTTTCGGTCGCAAAGAGGGAGCTCAATTTGTTTACCAATCAAATGGGTGTAACGGCTGTCATCCGGGTGAACGGCGACCGCGGAATCACCGAGCATGGTTTCCGGTCGCGTGGTTGCGACCGTGAGAAAACTGTCTTCACCCACTACGGGATAACGGATATGCCACAGATGGCCGTTTTCTTCTGCAGAAATAACCTCAAGATCAGAAACCGCAGTGTGCAACACCGTATCCCAGTTCACCAGGCGTTTACCACGGTAAATCAGATCTTCATCATAGAGTTGAATAAATACTTTCTGTACCGCTGCCGATAAACCTTCGTCCATGGTAAAACGTTCACGACTCCAGTCGGGCGATGCTCCCATGCGGCGTAACTGCTGAGTAATCGTACCCCCTGATTCAGCCTTCCATTTCCATACTCGATCGATAAAAGCATCACGACCGAGATCATGCCGGGTTTTATTTTCGGCACTTAGCTGATGTTCTACCACCATTTGTGTGGCAATACCCGCGTGATCCATGCCTGGCTGCCATAGAGTATTGTCACCTTTCATACGATGGTAGCGAATCAGGGTGTCCATGATCGTGTCCTGGAAAGCGTGGCCCATGTGCAGCCTTCCAGTCACGTTCGGTGGTGGAATAACGATGCAATAGGGTTTGCCGTTACCCTGGGCCTTGAAATATCCCTTATCTTCCCAGTGTTGATACCACTGTTGCTCTATTGCCTTAGGATTATAGGTTTTTTCCATTGCCATTGATGATCATTGAGTGATGTCGATAAAAAGTAGCGCGCGATTATACATTGAGATCGGCTCGGATGTTATAGTCACTGCCCCTAAATTTCTTGCAGTGCTTTATAGTGCAGGGCTAATCTTCGGGGTAATTGATGGTGTCTGTGGAATTTAAACTGGCCTTTTGAATCGCTATTTTGATTTCCTCCCAGGCAAGTTCTAGATGCTCATCCAGAATGCGGCGAATTTCCTGTTCCAGTGCAGGGTTATCCAGCTGCGTATCCAATGGGTCGGGTTGATCCAGCAATAGGCCGTGGTTGAGGCCGAGTTCCGACAATTTAATTTCGATTCCCTTTTCAATCAGGTCGATTAAAACCGGAATTTCTGTATCATCTTGCATGATTTATAGTGTGTGGTGATTAAGCGGGTAGCCGCGTTCCCTGTAAAAGTTGTAGTGTTCGCGAGCCTGTTGTTTGTTTTGCTCGGTGACCAGCTCAATGACACGTTCAAACTGTGCGAAGTAGCCTGGAATTGAATTGCTAAGATTGATTAGTAGCTGACGGTCGCCTTTGGGATGCGCTTCATTTTGAATCAGGATAGGAGATTTAAATTCAGCTGAATCCTGCGCATCATGCGGAACAAAACTGTCATCATCAAAGACCCACAATTGCCGGTCCAGATGGGCTGTTTGCTGCGCATCTTGAGTCAATAGCAATGTATACTGATTGTTTTCCCAGGCTTTCTGGCAGAGCTGGCATACCACGCGATCCTGGTCATGCTGTTGCTCTGTTAGTTGATAGAAATCGATTCGGGTCATTGGCCCCTACGCCCCTGGACCTGGTTAATAATGAACTGGCAAAGCAATGGTACAGGTCTACCAGTGGCGCCTTTTGCATCACCGGATTTCCAGGCCGTGCCGGCGATATCGAGATGAGCCCATTTATATTTTTTGGTGAAACGTGACAGAAAGCAGGCGGCGGTAATGGTGCCAGCGTCTCGTCCGCCAATATTCGCCATATCGGCGAAATTACTGTTCAATTGCTCCTGATACTCGTCCCACAGAGGTAACTCCCAGAGTTTATCTTCAATCTGTTTGCCCGACTGAATCAGGTCTTTGACCAGGGGTTGATGATTACCCAGAACAGCCGAGGGTATTTTGCCGAGGGCTATAATACAGGCGCCGGTTAGTGTCGCGATATCAATCACGAAACGCGGTTTAAACTTTTCAGCATAGCTGAGCGCATCGCACAATATCAGCCGGCCTTCGGCATCGGTATTGAGTATCTCAATGGTCTGGCCAGACATGCTGGTGACAATATCACCCGGTTTGGTAGCGAGGCCATCTGGCATGTTTTCGGTGGTAGGGATAATGCCAACAACATTGATTGGTAAATTCATGGTCATCACGGCATTAATGGTGCCAATCACCGAGGCAGCACCGCACATGTCGAACTTCATCTCATCCATTGCTGCTCCAGGCTTAATCGATATTCCGCCGGTATCAAAAGTGACGCCTTTACCCACCAGTACCACGGGCTGGTCTTTCGGTTTTCCGCCCTTGTATTCGAGCGTGATCAATTTTGCAGGCTGGCGGCTGCCAGCGCTGACCGATAGTAATGAACCCATCTTCAGTTTACGCATATCGGCTTCTTCGAGAACATCGACTTTGAGTAATTTTTGACCTTTAGCCAGCAGCCTGGCCTGCTTGGCAATATAGGTAGGGGTGCAAATATTGCTTGGTAAATTGCCCAGATCACGCGCCATGCTGATGCCGGCGCTAATGGCCACAGCTTGTAGGATCGACTCTTCTCCAGTGGCGAGGTCGCGCCGGCCAGGAACATTCATTATGAGCTTGCGCAAAACTTTCCCTTTTTCACTTTTTTCACTTTTCAGCGCATCAAAATGATAATGGCTATTATTCATTTGCATCACCGTCGCACGAACCTTCCAAAGTATGTTGCGACCCTTGACCGGGATATCGGTCAGGTAAGTATGTGCCTCCGAGGCGCCGGAATTTTTGAGCGCAGTGGACATGGTTTCAATCGTCTTGATGAAAGCCTGCTCATTCATCGACTTGTCTTTGCCATATCCGACCAGTAACACCCGGTCCGCCAGACTTCCGGGAACATTATGTAATAACAGGGTCTGTCCAGAACGACCATCCATATCGCCGCGACGAATAATAGTGGACAGCAAGCCATTACTGGCCTTATCGATTCTCTCGCCAGCTCTGGATAGTTTTCGAGGTTGGGACACCGCAATAATCAGGCAGGCGGTGCGTTGTTTTTCCGGGTTACCACTTTTTACAATGAAATCCATAATATTCCTGTGTTGGTATTATCAATAACGCGATAAGATACTTGAAGTCTGAAAAAAAACCAGTCGTAATTATAATTTAACGCGATTGTTAAGCGCGGGTTTATTTTCCCCGGGTCTAATAGGCATACCGGGGTTATAGTTAAACGATAGAATGTGATGAATACAGCACCGCCACATTATTTGATCATGTCATGCCCAGTATTATTACGCGCTACCTGACCATCGAGATTTTGAAAAACAGTTCCGCAACGGTGCTGATTTTATTCATTATCCTGATGAGCAATTCCCTGGGCAGGAAGTTATCGGATGTTGCGGGCGGTGATGTTCCCTACCAGGCTTTATGGCCGGTGATGTTAAGTCAATCGGTTAGCATGCTTTCCATACTGCTGCCGATCGGATTTTTTTTCGGCATTATTTTTGCTTTCGGCCGTCTCTATAAAGATCATGAAATGGTGGTGATGAATGCCTGTGGTATGGGCTCGCTGCATTTTTACAAGCCGGTTTTGATCATCCTGATTCCCATTTTCATCTTCACCGCGTACAGCAGTATCTGGCTTAATGCGATAACCCAAACTGCGGCCCAGGAAATCATTGCTATCGAAAAGGAGGCACTCGAATTTAACCAGATGAGAGCAGGTCAGTTCAATCAAAGCAAGAGCGGAGAGCATGTCTTTTTTATGGAATCGGTCAGTGATGACAGGCTGCAGCTAAACAATATTATTTTCAGCCAGACCAACCAGGACCGAATGTTTTTCGAGACTGCAAAAACAGGGAGGCATAAAACCGATGAGGTTAATGGGGATTTGTTCCTCGTCTTTGGTCCGGGTGAGTTCCATGAGGGCAGGCCCGGACACAATGACTATAAGGTTGTAGAGTTCGAAAAGCACGGCATATTGATCGAAAAGAAAACCAGCAGTAGCAGGCAACAATTGCGAGTGAAAGCCAGGCCGCCGGAATTATTGTGGCAATCATCGCGTCTCGAAGACCGGGTTGAGTTGCACTGGCGTATTGCGATTCCGGTAGTGTTGATTGTGCTCGCATTTCTGGCAGTTCCCCTGTCCTATATCGCTCCCCGGCAGGGTCGCTATGGCAAGGTTGGGTATGCGCTCCTGGTTTTCATCGTTTACTACAATTTAATGGCATACGCTCGAGTCGAGCTTGAGGCTGAAAGATTTCCCCTGGCGCTTAATTTCTGGTGGGTTCACCTGCTATTTATTTTTTTTGCGTTGGCCCTGTTGCTTAAAAGAAACCGGGGTTATCGGTTTGGCAAGAGGATCACAGGGCGATGATCATGAGTCGTTACATACAACGCCACGTCTACCAGGGTACCCTGTTAACGCTTTTACTGTTGGTGAGCCTGGGCCTGTTTTTTATTTTTTTTGGTGAGTTGGACGATATAGGTCGAGGGGATTATAGACTCATACACGTCGTTGAATATTTAGCCTTGCGAGTCCCAGGCAAGGTGGTCCAGTTCATGCCGATTGCTGTTTTACTTGGCACGATTTTAAGTTTGGGTTCGCTCGCGAGTAACAGTGAAATTATCGCCATGCAGGCGGCAGGTTATTCAGTAGTACATTTGTTATGGGCTGTTTTGCAGGCCGCACTTATTTTGGCTTTGTTGACTTTTCTGGTCGCCGATTGGGTGGTGCCGAATAGCGAATCCAATGCACGAGAAATTCGGTCATCGGCGATCAATGCGACTCCAGCATTACGTGCCAAAAAAGGACTTTGGGTTAAAGATGAAAACCTGGTTCTCTATATCAAGGTATTGTTACCCAACGGAGTCGCGCGCTCGATCGAGATTTATCAGCTTGATGAGAAAGACAGGTTGATTTCGACTATAAAAGCCGATAGCGCTATCCCGATGGGTGATAAATGGATATTGAAACAGGTTAAACAGTCGTTTTTTAGCGATGAGTCGGTGCGTAGCGTCGAATATGAGGAGATGACCTACACGGGCAAAATTTCTTATCGGCTACTGGATGTTTTGATGATTGAACCCAAACAGATGTCGAGCACCGACTTATATGACTACCTGAAATTTTTACGAGAAAACAACCTTGATGCAACGGCGCCAGGCCTGACGTTCTGGGAAAAAGTGTTTGCGCCCCTGACGGTGCTAGTTATGTGTCTTCTAGCGGTACCATTTGTGCTTGGATCGCAAAGACAAAGTAATACCGGACAACGATTATTGTTCGGTATCCTGCTGGGTCTGGGATATATGGTAGCCGATCGTTTGCTAATACAACTGGGCAGTCGAATTGGAATCAGTCCGGCGCTGAACGCATTATCGCCGACACTACTGTTTTTCCTGATCGCTGTTTACCTGCTCAATAGAAAACAGTCGCACAGTTGAAGTGAGAATATAGAACGCCTGTTTCAGAGCTTCTCTGATTTATGCCTGTTGGCTTTATCAGACAGGGCAATAATTCGGGTCGCACTGAGCTTGTCGTGCCAGGTATAAGGTTTAAACAAACGCCACCAGTACCCGAGGCCGAGACAGGCAAATGATAATATTGCGAATAACAGACGCAAACAACTGACCGGCCATCCCGGGTTATTGCCGAACTCGGTAATTATCCGAATTTTCCACGCGCGCATTCCCAGAGTTTGTCCTGATTTACCCCAGAACCAGCTATAAAAGAGAAAAATTATAAAAATTAAATATAGATTAAAAACAGGGCTTGATTCGATTGCTTCGCCTTCGTTGAGTACTAATACGAAAACAGTTGCGACAAATAAAATCGCTAAGATAAGCAAGCTATCGTATAACATCGCGGCTAGTTGCTTGAATAAACTCGCTGAGGGATAGCTAGTGTAAGGGTGCTTCGACATTCGATTTTTTCACCGGAAGTGATTCTCATTCTAGGTAAAACCAGTCGGCGCGACAATATTTATTCGAGCTAAGCTATTGAATTATTCGAAATGCTTTTTATAATTGCTGCGGTAAGTCAACCTGAGGAGACCAAGTAATGGCGACAGCAACAATAGCAGCTAAATCAAAAAATTCAGATGAGTTAAAAAATACCAGGGCAGCAGAAAAAAAACCAGCAGCAAAAAAACCAGTAGCAAAAAAGGCAGTAGCGAAGAAGGCAGTAGCGAAGAAGGCAGTGGCAAAAAAGAAAGCCGTAAAGCGACCAGCGATAAAAAAGGCGGTCGCAAAAAAGCCGGTAAGTAAAAAGAAAGCACCGGCAGTTAGAAAGAAAACGCCCGTAGTAAAAAAGAAAGCAGCCGCTAAGTCATCATCTCCTGCAGCTTCAGTAACCAGGGAATTAAAAGCAGGTCTTGCTGCTCTAAAAATAGAAATCCGCGAATTAAAAAATGAGTTAAGCGACAAAAAGAAAAGAAAAGTCGCGATCGTCAAAATGGCCAGCAAACGAGACGCAGCGGTAGCCAATTTTCGAGACAGTTGGGACAAGAAGACA